>JBAXTR010000013.1:0-16683 GCA_037130095.1 Methanomicrobiales archaeon | reverse complement strand
ATAGATGTTCGGGTATTCTCGCTCACAGGCTCGTTCCAACCGGACGGAACGAGGTCCCGTTCCTGTACCTGACGTTATTGAACCGAAGATCGGGAAACCCTCCATGAACAGGTACAGGGGGCTGGGGGAACTACCATGATTAGCGATATTTACGGGGACTACTACAGGTTTCGTAAAGACTGGAAGGTTGTCGGATTAGCTGACTGGATTAAGGTCATTTCTTCTGTCATTCTCGGAGGTATCGGGATCGGACTTATCCTTGCTCCACTCCTAATGGTGTTAATCCATTCCTGGACGGTCGCATTTGCTCTGTCAGTTGCCACCATAAACGCCCTTTTCGGCCTGATCCTGGTAGGTACGGGAAAATGGATCTATGACAGCACAAAGGAGGATATGACCTTGGCCTTTCTCTATTATACTGGCACATTGGTATCCCTCATACTATTCCTCTCTTTGGCAGCCATATTCTATACCAGGCTCACGTATATTATTTCAACGGGATAATCCTGCAGGGACTGGGAACAGGCAGGAATGAGAAACGCAAATAGCCCTGCAGATATATGAAAGGTTACGATAAGAAAAGATCAGGGAAAAGCCCAACTGAACATATTAACGGGGTTTCCGGATGAGCCTGTGGAGTTCTGAAAACTCCGTGTCCGGGTCCCCGCTTCTCCTCAGGTAATGGTCTGCGCCACTATCCAGGGCCTCACGGATATCGGAACCCATACCCTGTCCCGAGTAAACGATAACGATTGAATCACACCCCATTGCCCGTAGTTCTTTTATTAATATGACGCCGTTCATTTTCGGCATCCGCATATCAGTGATGATGACCTCGTATTTCTTCTGCTCTGCCAACCTGAGTGCTTCGTGACCTGATCGACACAAATCTACTGTGTTATCAGGATCATCTTCAAGATCAAGCCTGATAATATCAAGAATATCAGGATCATCGTCAACAAGCAGGATTTTTGGCATTTATAGATAACAGGTACCTGTTTATCCGGATGAAATATATGTGTTTTTTCCTTTAACCGATAAAATTCCCAAAAAAACGGTGAATTGTCACATATTTTGACAGCAGGTCTACAAATATCCTGACTGCTGAAGGGGGGGCATACGGTAATACGATAAGGGTACCCCAATCTCGAACCGTGCACCCTGGCCAGGGACCCCGGTCTCGTGAAGAGAGATCCCGGTCAGGGAGAGTATTTCCCGGATGATAAACAGGTCATTGTTTTCGCCGCCACTTTTCAATTCAAATGCGGATTCCTTTTCTTCTTCACTAAACCCGTTCCCGTCATCCTCAACAATTATCGAAAGGCAGTGTTCTTTCTCACATGCTGAAACCCTTATCAGGGTTGTCTTCTGCCTGGCTTTTAGGGAATTTGAAAAGATCTGGAAGAACACACGTTCGAGGTGAGAATCAACATAGATCTCGATGTCAGGAATATCGATGATAAACCTCACCGGTTCGTCTTCATAGTAATTCATCGCGAGACCTGCAATAGTACGGACATTCAGCCAGACGGGGCTTTCAGTACCAAGGTTCTTGAAATCACGCGTAAGCTGTATCTCGCTCCTGATCTCTTTTGCAGCTTTCTCCTGGCGCTCGAGATATTCGAGGAGGAGGGGGTCTTTCGTTATCTTTTTTGCACGCCCGAGGTACCCGAGCAGCACCGTAATTTTATTATGAATATCATGGCGCGTGGTACTTGTAAGGAGGTTTAGTTTTTTATTTGCCTGCTGCAGTGCCCGTTCCATACGCGTCCGATCGGTAATATTTCTTGAGAAACTGCATGCAAATTCCATACCGTGATATTCCAGGTACTTGATAACAATCTCAACTGGGGTAGATACTCCATCCCTGCTGATAATGCCTGCTTCGATGGTGATTGACCCTTCATTCTTGAGCTGCTCCCAAACCGTATCCCACCGGGTCAGGTTAAATGCCGGACAAAGGTCCCCGAATGAAAGTCCCATTATCTCCTCGGCAGAGTACCCGAGTGTCTCAACGGCAATCCTGTTTGCATACTGCACCCGTGCGTTCCGGTTTACCCAGAAGACCATGTCCGGAGCATTGTCCATGGCAAACTGGGTATGCAGGAACTGTTGTTCCATCTTCTCCCGGCGGGCAATTTCCGAATAGAGTTGCCGGTTGATGGTGCGTAGATCTTCTGTACGGTTCGCAATAGTACCTTCGAGCATCTCCTGTGTCTTTTTTAGTTTCTGTTGTAATACAATTTCCCCGGTGATATCAATCCCATGAGAATTATACCCGGTTAATTCCCCACGCGAGTTAAAAAGCCCGTGGATTTGCCAGTGCTGCCACCTTACTTCCCCGTTTGCCATGACGGCACTGTATTCGATCGACCCTACAGGATATTGCGAGCTAAGTCCTGAAAGAAGTTCAGATATCCGGTTTTCATCTTCCGTGGAGACCAGTGGTTTAAAGATCCGCCCGACCAGGTCCTCGCGTTGTTTTCCAACCGCCCGGCAATACGTTTCATTCACGTGATGAATGACCCCCTCCGGGGTGTGGCGTACATGATATTCCAGCTGGGTGCCCATATCCTCATTTTCATAATGACTTGCACTGTTTTGAGAGATTTGGCCGGCACGCTCATTTTCATCGATAATTACCGAAACCCCGGGTTTACCATTCTCGAAAACGACCGGGATAAAGAGTAATGTGACCCGTATGGCCTGCGTCCCGCTCACACGCTGGGCCCTTACCCGTTGCTCCATCCCCCTGAGTGCAGCACGAAGAATCTGCCGGGATGTCGCCCCGTCAAGAAACCGGAGAGGCAGGGAATCAAACGGCTGCTGCATCAGCCGGTCATTCGGGATACCAATGTATTCAGAAAATGGCCTGTTGAGATTGATAATAACGAAGTCCTGGTTAATAACAAACAACGGACGTGTGCAGAACCTCATGAGCGACGCAGCCGGAAGCCTTTCCGAGAGATAATATATCTTCGAGGTACCTACTTTTCTTCCGTCCACGGAACCCTGTATCTGCAGAATATCCATGTATTTTGCAATGGAATTACGATTAATGCCGAGGTCACCGGATATAGCAGTGATACTCATACCTTCAGGGTGTTCCCCGAGTAACTCCTTTATCCGGGTTATCTCATTCTGGTATTCTTCCATTGATTCGATCTCTCAATCCAGTTTCCCTCAACAACCTATAATACTGATCTTATTGCTGTGCAAATGTGCCATGCAAACCTACAAATTGTCAGGTCATTAATGAAAGAACCTGGATTATTGCTATTGAGGGCAAGGCAAAGTGTAACCGGGGGATCTTTACTTTATCCCATGAATACAAGCTCATGCCATGATAAAAAGGATTTCATTGAATAAGCAGGTTTATTCAACGGCAAAACGCTAAACCAGGGGCCTGGTTACCAGGATCACCCCGAAGAAAAATTATTTTAGAAATGGGATAAGACCTTTGAAAAAATCAATAATCTGTGAAATAATATCTTTACTCGTCTGGTTGGTTGCGAGGGTATCTACTTCTGCCATTCTCTGTTTTTCATATTCGAGCCATGCTTTTCCTGTAAGGGTTGGTGTCGGTGTTTTCCCTTTCCCAACAGTACCCTGTCCTGAAGCCCCGCCTGATGTTGCTACCGTCGATACCTTTGTCCTCACCTGGTCACTATTACCCTGGGACCCGGAAGAAGTCCCTTCCGGCAGCACGGAATCGTAGGGTGAACTTACCGTGATGAAATCTACCTGTTTTATGGTTTTCCCGGCGCCGGATGAATTGACCGTCAGGGTAACCGTGTAGGTTCCGACTTTTTTATAGGCATGAACTGGATTCTGTACGGTTTCAGATGCACCATCGCCAAAATCCCACAGCCAGGTGACTGGAGTACCGACAGTTGTATCGGTGAAAACCACCGTCAGGGGGGCCGGACCGGACCGGGGCGAGCCATTGAAGGCTGCAAGAAGACTGGATACTGATGATGCAGTAGTAGTCGTAACGGTTGTGGTAGCAGTTGCTGTAGCGGTTGTAGTTTCCTCGGCTTCCACGACAATGTAATCAAGCCGGCTAACGGTAGCACTGCCCGTCCGGCTGGTGGCAGTCAGTATTACAGTATAAGTCCCTTCATCCTGGTAGGTATGGGCCGGGTTCTGGACGGTATCTGAAGTACCATCACCAAAGTCCCAGCTCCACGAGGTCGGGCCACCCAGCGACATATCCGTGAACTGGACATCCAGAGGTCCAGGGCCTTCAGTAATGTCAGCAAAGAACGCCACCGCCGGGTTCGATTGCGACTGGGAAGCTGTCGTTGTGGTGGTCGTTGTGTGCGAGGTCGCCGGAATGGTGGTCTGGGTCGTTGACACGGATGTTGTCGCTGCAGATGTCACAGGACTCGTCGTCTGGGTCGTTACCGGGACAGCGGTAGTGGCAGATGTAGTCGTACCGTACGTAGTAGTGGCAGGAACTGCAGTCTGGGTAGGCGATATCGTCAGGGTTGTGTTCGCTGCACACACCGGGAGTACCGCGATGACTGTACAGAACAGGAACACCAGAAGCAGGATTATTACGGACCGCGGAAAATTATTGGCGAGGGCCGTTTTCGAAGTTTTCCATCGCATATTATTAGTTATATATTCCATTTTCCAATTTATACACTCCTGTTTCCGGATTAACATTTTGGGATTCTGTCATTCATAGAGCGGATTTTTATCACACGGTACTATTTGAACAAATTTTCCCTTGTTATCCAATATGATAAACACTGCCTTAAGGGATGAGATACCAGTAATAGCAGAATAACAACAGGTGAAAAAATGGGATTCATAGATAGTATCGGTGGGGGGATGTCAGGGATGCTCCAGACACCCGAAGGACAGGACATGGTGAAAAAATTTCTCGCTTCCCCGGATGGTCAGAAAATGGTTATCAGTTATATCTCCACACCAGAGGGCAAACAATTCCTCGGTACACTCCTTACCGGGATTGCGGATAAACTCAACCTTTCCCCGGAGCAGAAAGAAACGGTCAGACAGATTGCGGAATCTCAACTCCAGGGCGTATCAGGCAGGTAGCGGATATAGCCGGCACCGGTTTCGGAGCAGGCATAAAAAGCCTGGATTGCAATTTCCAGGGACATCAATCATTTTTTTCTCATCAGTTTACTTACAACCCAGAATTTATCATATCAGACTCACCTTCTTTTACTATCCAACCGGGGAGCAATCGCCTTGTATTCAATCCTATATGTTGATGATGAACCTGCACTTCTGGACCTGGCAAAAAAATTTCTCGAGCGGTTTTTGGAATTCGAGGTACAGACATCCCCATCCGCAATCGAAGGGCTTAAATTACTTAATTCCCGGAACTTTGATGTGATCATATCTGATTACCAGATGCCTGATATGGATGGAATTTTATTTTTAAAATCCGTCAGGAAAGATCATGGATCTATTCCATTTATCCTTTTTACAGGAAAAGGACGGGAAGATGTCGCCATAGAGGCAATAAATAACGGGGCGGATTTCTATCTCCAGAAAGGGGGAGAGCCAAAGTCCCAGTTTGTTGAGCTGGGGCACAAAATCAGGATAGCCGTCGACAAAAAAAGGACCGAGGAACAGTTGTCCGAGTCAAAACAGCGGATGGCCGACATCATTAATTTTCTACCTGATCCCACCCTTGCAATTGATAAAGAGGGAGTTGTTATTGCCTGGAACCGGGCAATTGAGGAGTTGACCGGCGTCCCGGCTGCAGAAATGATTGGTAAAGGCAATTATGAGTATGCAGTCCCATTCTATGGTGAACGCCGCTCGATTCTGATCGACCTGGTTTTTAAATCTGATGTGGAACTGACCCGGCGTTACTATTCGATACTGAAAAAAGAAGGAAATATCCTGATTGCAGAGACCTCTCTCCCTCGTCCCCTGGAGAAAAGAAATTCCTCCTCGGCAAAGCTTCGGTCCTCTATGACAAAAAAGGGAATATTGCAGGCGCCATTGAATCAATTCGTGATATAACCGAGCGGAAATCAGTGGAAATTGCCCTGGAGGCAAGCGAGCAGCAGTACCGGAATGTGGTCGAAGAGCAGAAGGAATTTATCTGCAGGTTCTCACCGAACGGAACACATGTCTTTGTCAACGATGCATATTGCCGGTATTTCAACAGGGAACGTGGTGAGATTATCGGGGAACAGTTCTCACCAAGGATCCCTTCTGCAGATAAGGAACTGGTGCGGGAGCATTTTGCATCATTAACGAAGGACAACCCCGTTGCGACGCTAACGCACCGGATCATCATGGATGATGGGCAGATACGCTGGCAACGCTGGAGCGACCGGGCTATTTTTGACGAGAACGGGACCCTGATTGAATACCAGTCCGTAGGAAGGGATTTCACCGAGCAGAAAAACATCGAAGAAGCACTGATGGAAAGCGAAACGCGGTACCGGAATGTGGTAGAAGATCAAACCGAATTAATCTCCCGTTTTCTTCCAGACGGGACACATATTTTTGCGAATGATGCGTACTGCAGGTATTTTGGGATTAAAAAAGAGGATCTGGTCGGCAGGAGATTTATTCCCGAAATGCCGGAAGAAGACAGGCCCATGATGAAGAAATTTCTTTCCTCACTCTCTGTTTCCAATCCCGTCGGCACGATTGAACACCGGATTCTCATGCCCGGGGGAGATCTCCGCTGGCAGCAATGGTCTGACAGGGCAATTTTCGATGAGGATGGCAGGGTCAGGGAGTACCAGTCGGTGGGCAGGGATGTTACCGAGCGAAAGAATACCGAAATTGCCCTTGAAGAATCGAGAATTGCCTTACAAAGAGAGGAATTCCGCCTCGAAACCCTGGTAAAATTTTATCAGATGAACGAGAACTCCCTGAAAGACCTCTTGATCTACGCAATTGAGGAGGGGGTAAAGATGACCGGGAGCACGGTGGGATACCTTGCATTTGTGAGCGATGACGAGTCCGTACTTACGATGTACGCCTGGTCGGAGACAGCAATGGAAGAGTGTGCGGTAAGTAAAAAACCCATTGAATATAAGGTCGCAGCTACCGGGTTATGGGGGGAGGCAGTCCGGCAGAGAAAAGTGGTGATCACGAACGATTATTCCGCACCAAATCCCCTGAAGAAGGGATGTCCGAAGGGACATGTCGCGATCAGCCGGCACATGAACATCCCGGTTTTTGATGGTCCCCGAATTGTCCTTATCGCCGGAGTAGGGAACAAGCCAACAGATTATAATGATACCGATGCCAGGGAGTTGACCCTCCTGATGAACGGCCTGTGGAATGTAATCCGGCGACGGCGGGCAGAGGAGGCACTTCAGAAATCCAACCGGCAGCTCCAGCTGATGAATAATATCACCCGCCATGACATCCTTAACCAGCTGACAGCGCTCCACGGGTACCTTGAGTTGTCGGATGAATGCATACATCAGCCCGATCAGATGAGGGAGTTCATTGAAAAAGAGAAAAAACTTGTATGGATTATTGAAGGACAACTTGCATTTATGAGAGATTACCAGAACATTGGTATCAAAGCACCTGCCTGGCAGGGGGTGAACGATACGGTCCGCAGGGGAGTGGCATTGCTGCCAGTGGAGGGGATCCAGGTCCTCTGTGACCCCCGGGAGGTTGAAGTTTTTGCCGATCCGATGTTCGAAAAAGTATTTTATAACCTGGTCCAGAATTCGCTGAATTACGGGGGTGAGCAGCTGAAGCAAATCCGGATCTCTTCGTTCGATGCCGGCCACACTACAACGATCATATATGAAGACGATGGCAAAGGGATCTCCAATGAAGATAAAAGCCATCTTTTTGAATTGGGTTTTGGGAAAAATACAGGGTTCGGGCTCCACCTTTCACGTGAGATCCTGGCAATAACGGGTATAACGATAACCGAAAACGGCGAGCCGGGTAAGGGAGTAAAATTTGTGATCACTGTTCCAAAAGGGATAGCCCGTTTAAAGGAGGCCCCATAATGGGTCCTTCTGCCCACCCTGCCATTAGGGGCCTTTTCTAACAACCCTCGCCCATCATAGTCCCGTACAATCTTTATATATAGCCTCAATATCCAATACCGGGGTTAACCCTGCGATCAGGATCCCCATCAAATCCAGCTCCCGCAATATCCAAATAATAACGCGGAGAACCCGGATATATGAAGGTCCTGATCGCCATAGCACCTGAAAAATTCCGGGACGAAGAACTCGCTGAGCCTCTCGCTGCATTACAAAAGACAGGAATTGCTTTTGATATCGCGTCCACCCGCAGGGGGACCTGTACTGGAATGCTCGGGGTGAGGACAACCGCCACTCTCTCGTTTGAGGAGATCGATCCCGAACAATATGACGGTCTCGTCATTATCGGAGGTTCCGGATCGCAGGTCCACCTTTGGAATGACGAGGTCCTTGTTCACCTCATAAAATATTACCAGAGATGGGGAAAGTTAACCGCTGCGATCTGTCTGGCTCCGGTTGTTCTCGCCCGTGCGGGAGTCCTGAAGGGAAAAAAGGCCACATATTTTGAGAGCGCTGCTTCGGATTTCGAGATGAAACGGGGTGGTGCAATTATTATCAAATCACCGGTTGTCACCGATGGCCGGATAGTAACTGCAAACGGTCCGCTAGCTGCAAAAGAGTTTGGAGAGGCCGTAATAAAAAACCTAACCGCACCGGGTTGGTAATTCCTTACCTGGGACTACCATTACACCATGAATCCCCTCTTTTTAGTGGCACATTCATATCCCGGGCGGTTTATTCCGGGTTTTGGAAACGGGACCCGGGGGATCTGATAGTTCATTCCTGCCCGGGCTTGTCCTCAGGCTGTCACTCCTCCATCACACCAATACTTTATCTGGTCCCACTCGTGAGTATGATGCATGGAAGATTTCATCAATCTGTGTTACCGGACTACCTGCTACCACTGCCAGGAGGACGTCGACCAGAAAATCACCGCAGTCCCAAATGGCGCACAGGTTGTTTGTGACCACTGCAGGGCAACGAGGGTCTATGTCCCGGTTATCGAAGATATCAGTAAAAAGGGAGAGTATGTCAAACCGGGATGTTATGATATCTGGAGCCGGGAGTCCACGGCCTTGTGCCGGCAATGCAGGGTGACCGGCCCCCATGACATCACGATCGGTTGCCGGAATTTTTCCGTCCGGTGCAGGAACTGCGGGTTCACCCATCTTTACCGGTTCAGCCTCGAATATATTGACGTCCCGGGGGAGCCAACGGTATAACCTGGCCATAATTCCCGGGAAAACGGGATTGAAATAATATGGCGTTTATGTGAGCAATATAGTAAAAAACTGGGTTTCAGCCAATTTCCACCAAATACCTGGAGGAGATCCGTCAACCATATTAACGAGATTTTCCGGGCGCCAAGATTCTCGTTCGTAGATAATTCACGGTTATACTGGCATCAGGGTAAATGACACCGATCGATCCCTTACCCAACATCTAAATCAGTGTACTTTTCATTACCACGTATGGTCACGTACGACGATATCGTCCATGCGAAAGATGTCATTGCGCCCTATATCATCCGTACCCCACTTATTTATTCGCCTACATTCTCTGAATTGACAGGCGCCAATATTTACCTGAAACTCGAGACGCTTCAGAAAGCAGGTTCGTTTAAAGTCAGGGGGGCAACATACCGTATCTTCCAAGCCGGGTTTTAACATTTAATTCCATTAATGCCCGGAAGAAACATACCTCTTTCGCCGGGTAACCATTCTGTACTCAATAGCTTTATTGTGAATAGTCACAACTGTTCAGTACCGCCCATTATCAGGGCTACGGATATTCCTCCAGGTGAGCCGGTCCATGCAGCCTATTACCCCGAAAAAGTTATTGTTATTTGATATCTGCATTATTGTAAGCGCAATTTCTGCGATTTTTATCACGTGGTGGAGCCTTTCAATTGGCATTTACGATGTATTTCCTTTCTTTTACATAATCCCTCTCGTGCTTATTGCTTTTTCGCACCCGAAAATGAGTATTTACGGGACGATCCTCCTGGGCTGGTTATACCTGGTCCTTGTCTTTCTTTTCGGGCTGCCTGATGCCCGGGTCTATACGATTGCAACCATCTGGTTCTATATCTTCGTCTCGCTCGGGGTGCTCATCTCGACCTATTCAAAAGCATATCGCAGGGAAGGGGAGAAAAATTGTGGGTTATACTACAATTCCCAGGCAGGGGCATTCAGTTATGATAAAATCAGCCTGAAAATCAACAATGCCAACCAGAAATTCTGTACTATCGTGGGGTACAATTGCGAGGACCTGAAGAAAAAAACACTGCAGGATATCATTCCGGATACGACAGCAAGGGAGAGATTTTTAACCCAGATCTATAACCAGCACCGGATCAGGGACATTGAAGTAAGCCTGCTGGCTGCCGACGGTTCCCTGCGATGGGCACTGGTTTCTGCCGTCGACTGTGAAACACCGGTAATCATCTGCACCGTGGTTGATATTACCGATCAGAAGCTGGCCCAGGAGGCCCTGACCCAGGCCAATAAAAAACTCAACCTCTTAAACAGCGTGACAAGGCATGATATCCTCAATCAGCTGACCGTGCTTATCGGCTATCTCGAGCTCTCACGAGGGGATGCAAAGGACCCGCAGCTGATAACCTATATTTCCAAGGAGGAACAGGCCGCAGAAGCGATCAAAAAACAGATCCTTTTCACCCGCGATTACCAGAATATAGGGGTCCATTCACCCGGGTGGTATAATATCCTGGAAACGGTATCACTTGCTATTGCAACGATTGACCTGGAAGGAGTCAGGATTAAGGTCGATTTACCGCCTGTAGAGATTTATGCCGATCCCCTGCTCGAAAAAGTGTTCTATAACCTGATTGAGAATTCGATACGGCATGGGGAACACGTAACAGATATTACCCTCCGGTCTACTGAAGCCCCGGATGGCCTTATCCTCGTCCTTGAAGATAACGGTGCAGGAGTGCCGGATAACAAGAAAGAAAAAATATTCAGGAGGGAATATTTTAAAAATACCGGCTTCGGCCTGTTCCTGGGAAGAGAGATCCTTGCAATCACAAACCTTACGATCAGGGAGACAGGAAGTCCGGGAAACGGTGCCAGTTTTGAGATTTTTGTACCAAACGGGGCCTTCCGTTTTGGCAATGACGGCGAGATGCCAGGATAATGTATATTTTCTGAATATTCAATAGTATTCTCCCCATGACCCAGGCACCGGTTCCATAATTAAATCCAGAGAAAATAAGGGGAGTCCCTTTTCCCGGATATTCACCCTCTCGGGTACCCTCGTCTTGTGAGAACTTCCCTGATCTCTTCAAGGATTGCCGGGTCATCTATCGTAGGGGGGACAGAAAATGGTACACCGTCTGCAATCTTTTTAATTGTACCTCTGAGTATCTTGCCAGAACGGGTCTTTGGAAGCCGTTTGACCACGGATACTTCCTTGAATGAGGCGATCGGTCCGATCCGCTCCCTCATCATCAGGACAAGTTCCCGTTCGATCTCAGCCGGGACACGGGACCGGCCAGACTTCAGGACAATAAACCCAACCGGAATTTCACCCTTTACTGGATCATGCACCCCGGTAACGGCACATTCTGCTACATCGGGGTGGCTGGACAGAACTTCCTCCATTGCCCCGGTAGAGAGCCGGTGACCGGCAATATTGATAATATCATCAGTCCTCCCCATAATCCAGAGGTATCCTTCCTGATCGATGTACCCGGCATCAGATGTGTAATAATAACCGGGATAGGTAGAGAAATAAGTCCTCATAAAGTCATTATCATTCTGCCAGAGCGTAGTAAGGCAACCTGGGGGTAGGGGGGAATGTATCACGATATTACCGTTCTGGCCGGGGGGAACCTGTTTTCCTTCCGTATCAAAAACACGGATATCATATCCCGGTACGGCTTTCGTGCAGGACCCGGGACGGACCGGAAGTAATTCAATCCCGGCACAGTTTGCACCGATCGACCAGCCGGTCTCAGTCTGCCACCAGTGATCGATCACCGGTATGCCAAGTTGTTCTTTTGCCCACATCAGAGTATCCGGATCACACCTTTCACCGGCGAGGAACAACATCCGGAGAGAGGATATATCATATTTCCGCAGATAACTGGCATCTGGATCTTCCCTTCGTATTGCACGGAATGCGGTTGGTGCACAGAACAATACACTAACGCCATGCTCTGAAATGACACGCCAGAATGAACCGGGATCCGGGGTACCCACTGATTTACCCTCGTAGATGACAGATGTGCACCCATGGAATAACGGCCCGTATACAATGTAGGAGTGGCCGACCACCCACCCGATATCGGAAGCAGCCCAGTATACTTCACCTGGTGAAACGCCGTAAATATTTGTCATACTCCATTTCAGGGCGACAAGATGGCCCCCGTTATCACGGAGCACACCTTTCGGTTTTCCCGTAGTGCCAGAGGTATAAAGAATATAAAGCGGGTCTGTCGCAGCAACGGGTACACAATCTGCAGGTTCTCCCTCCATAAAGGAAGTCCAGTCATGGTCCCGGCCTTCGATAAGCGTGACCGTCTCCTCGGGCCTCTGGACGATTACACATGCATCGGGTTTGTGCGAACAGAGGTCTATTGCTGAGTCCAGCAGCGGTTTGTAGGGGATTATCCGGTTTACCTCAATCCCGCATGAAGAGCACATTACCACTTTGGGTCGTGCGTCCTCGATCCGGGTTGCCAGTTCTTTTGGTGCAAACCCGCCAAAGACGACCGAATGAATTGCACCGATGCGTGCACATGCCAGCATCGAAATTACTGCCTCCGGGATCATTGGCATGTAAATAACTACGCGGTCACCTTTGGTGACACCCAACCGGGTGAGGCCGCCTGCACACTGTGCTGCACTGTCACGCAGTTCCCGGTAGGTATATTTTTTCACGGTACTTGTGACCGGGCTATCGTAAATCAATGCTACCTGGTCGGCCCTGCCTGACTCCACGTGCCGGTCAAGTGCATTATAACAGCTGTTCAGGATCCCGCCACTAAACCAGCGTGTAAATGGCTGGTTACCGTTATCAAGCACACGGTCCCACTTACGGTACCAATGAACGGATTCAGCTGCCTGACCCCAGAATTCATCAGGATGTTCAATTGATCGCCGGTACACTTCATCGTAATATCCCTTCGTTCCAATCCGGGCCATGTTTCCAACCACGTCCATCATTGATTCGGAAGTCCGCAATCAGAATATCGGGAACATGGGATTATAATGGTACTGTTTGATATTCATAGTCCCAAATCGCACCGGCACGGATAGCGCGCTATTGAAGCCGATAACGTGGGCAGGTCACCGTTATTTTTAAAAATAATCTAGAATACGGAGGTTTGGACATGCGGAAGAAATGGTTCCGTTGTTATGAAAAAGGTTTTATACCGTAATCTCTTCATCTGCAGTTTGACCTCGTAAGAGGTTTTTAAGGTTACCGATAACCCCGCCATGTGATTCTTCACTGGCATGTAGCTTTTTCCCGCACATAATACAGTAAATTGCCTCATCGGAGGCGTTATATCCACAGTGTTTACACAATGTCATGGGACCCACAACCTGGTAAGTTCCATAAATCCACTGTGAGGCAATAAAGGTATCCATCGTGCCGTTACTGCGGATCTTAAGTCGTCATTTTGACGTTTTATTGCCTTAAATACCCAGGATATTAGAAATTGAGGTCATGGCAGTTACAAGGTAAAATGATCATCCCGGTTGATAAAAAAAGGAATAAGCAAGGTAGTTATTCACCCTCACACCATTGGGTAATATACGTCACCCATTCCCGGAAGGGGGATTGTTGAGATCGTCTTATTGATATTCTCAAGCGAGTTTGCCTTGATCTGTTTTGACGACATTGTGTAGAGGACGTCCCCTATATAGAGGGAGCGCTTCACATCTGACCCTGAACTTCCGTAATAGTAGTACCCGTTGTCACCGGAACCGTGCTGTACTGTCCCTTTAAGAGTAAAACCGGTTTCTGGTGTGAGACCAAACACATATGCACCGTACCACGCCTGAGGCTGGTTGTTGTAGTAGTCCCCTTTACTGACCTGGGACATGGATACTGCCCTGATGGGGATCACGAGCAGGTTCTTATTCCGGTCGAAGAGAAAGGCATGGTGGTCGGTAAGGGCCGCAGAATCAGATCCTGCATCCCCAATCTGTACCTTATCGAGTTGTTTCGGGTTCGCCACGTCAGAGACATCGAAGAGGGCGAGTTTGACCCCGCTCGTTGATACACCACCCCAGTCGTTGGTCGCCGTTTCCTTACCTATCCCGATAATATGGGTTGCATCGTAGGGGTGCAGGTAATCGGAATAGCCGGGGATCTTCAGTTTTCCAAGGACCTTCAGGTTCGATGGGGTAGAAAGATCGATCACAAAGAACGGGTCGATCCGCTTGAACGTCACCATGTAGAGGCGGTCACCGATGAAACGGGTGGAATATATGGTCTCCTGTTCGGCAAGATGGGTCAGTGAACCAATCCTCTCCATCTTGTCGTTGAGGACATAGACGTTGTTATAGGAATACTGCCCGGACGTTGTGTAAACACTTGAAGTGGTCGCCACGCGGAGGTTATTGTTATACTCGTCCATCGCAAACTGGTTCTTCAGCGTCCCTGGGACTTCCCCTTTGGCAACGTACCTGATCGTGCCGTCCTTTATCGCAATCTTGTGGATAACGGTCGAGGTCTGGTCCGCTTCCTGTCGCCGGATCGCCTCCTGCTCTCCACTCCTGAGACCGCTGATAATTGCCTGTCTTTCACCCTCATCCATGGTGTTGAAGTCCTGCGGGACCGGTACGGATGATACCTTTCCTGAAGTTCCCGAATCAGTGGCCCAGCTTACTGCTGCAGGCAGAGGATTTGTAATTTCCATTCCACCTCGCTCCGGGTAGACGACGGGGTGGTATTTCTGGTAACTCACGTACATCGCATCCGGGGAGACATAAATGATATTGCCATTGCCTAACAGGTAGGTCTGTGCATTTTTCTCGTTCCCGGTGCCAGCATCGATGGCGGTAATGGTTGTGAACGTGTATTGCTGGTCAGGGGTGTCAAAGTACCAGACATCCGGCTGCACAATCGTCTTAGTCCCTTCCCGGAGCGTTGGCACAATAATCTGGTCATTGTAGTACGGGTACACCTGCTCGCGTGTGACCATGTATACGAGGGAGCCTATCATCCGGGCATTAGTGTAATCCCCTTCAATCGTATAGTCCTTCATGACTTTCGGGTTGGAGCGGTCACTGATATCATAGATGACCGCATGGGTGACCGGCGAATTGCTCCTTACAGGTTGTCTTATGATTACCTTTGTTCCACCCGATGCGATATTCACTTCAGAATATTCAGGTGAGTCCCACCCGACAGTAAAGAGTACGAGGCGGTCCCCGGTTACGAAGAGGTCTTTTGGGGTATCGGAAATTTCCGTCTTATAAACGACTCTGGCATTTTCTGCAGGGTAGGCATCAACGATGGTCAGGGTCTGGCCGGAAATTGTGTAGATATACCGGGCGTCATTCTTTACGATATCCGGCTCATCAACACCTGCGACCTGGATATTGGTTTTCGAATAGTCTCCGGTGCCTGAACCTGTCAAGGAATTAGCAACGGCATCAATTGCCGAAGGGGCAGGTATGACCATACTACTCTTTGCCGATTCCTGGCCCGACCGTAACAGCATATCAGAAGAGCCTGGTGCAGTCATTGGATAGGTCCGGTATGCACCCCCCTGGTCCGTTGCCATCGAGTTCCGGATATATTGTTCGATCTCTGCGGTGGAGTTAAATTTCTTCAGATCCGTGGTAACGGGTGTCGTTACCGGTTTCAAGGCAGGGACATTCAAGCAGCCCGTTGCCAGTATTGCCACTAGGATCAGTGTGGCAAATAACAGTGGTATAAATTTCTGGAGCGACATGGTTACCACGAAATATGGCAGGATGACCTGATCAATATGGCGTTGACTGCGAAAAATTTCGGATGTATTAGAAGTGCCGTGAATTGATCCCGATAATTTTTCCCGGGTAATCAGCCTCAGTATTCCACATGGCGTGAAGACCGGTTCCTTGCTGAAAATCTCATGAATACCGGGAAAACAGGTTCATTTCATGACTGAAAAATGCAGGGGGTGTATCCCGGTACAATCGGATCCGGCCCGGGTATTCACCAGGTTAATGAGAGTTTTTTTGAAAGTAACCATTAAAATAGTGGCATGTTATAGTAATTTCCGCGGGTTGGAACAGGCGGAATATTGAACTCCCGGGTTTTCACATCCCACCGAGTTTGTCCCGGGAGATCTTGACCCCGGCAGGGGTGATAATGATATATTTCTGTTCACCAAGGCCGATGATATCCCCGTTCACATCTTTCGCAACTTCTTTCATGTCCTTGAGAACACGTTCGTACATAACTTTGTCAGCCCGCAACTGGGCGATATCCATGACCACAAGGTTCCCGTTGTAAATTTCATCCTTGATCCTTGGGCAGTCTTTGATATCGCCAACCGTGGCAATCTTGACAAAGAGGGCCGTATTTGTTGCTTCCATATCCTCGGGGACTTCAAGCGTCATATAATCCTCTACATTCCGCTCTTCCTCGCCCTTACCCATGATGGAATTCAAGATTTTTCCCATAAAAAAAAGGT
>JBAXTR010000129.1:0-6437 GCA_037130095.1 Methanomicrobiales archaeon | reverse complement strand
AATCGCCGATTTCACATCAGCCGGGAGAAAAATTTGTGCCTGCCTGATCGCGTCATACGTCGCCCTGACGATTTTGCCATAGAGTGCCTGGTCGATTTCCCTGGTATTCATTCCTGTTCGGAAGAACGGCTGCATTGCTACCGGGCCGGTATTCCGGAGTTCACCTACAGTTTCTCTTCGACACGGGTAAAAAAGATATGTGATCGGGTTTTCCGGATATGTTCGTTATGGTTATCTTCGTTCACATGGCAGACCAGGTCTCTTAAGGATTTTAAAACCCGAGGTTGGCTACGGCATCCGGATTATTTCAACGGCATTATAAATGCCAGAGACTCTACCGTTTAGCCCAAGGCACTATATCGAAACGGCCGTTAACGGAGGTCCGGCACCAATGGAACGGGTACCTACATGAAAGGACTTATGTTATTATTACCAATTGATTGATCAGAGGACTAAAACAATGGGTATACTAGATAAGAATAGAATATTCAACTGGTTCAGAGATCCGGAAAATAAGAAATTCACCCTTGTCCTGCTTGTTCTCTTCTGCCTGTTTCTTGAAGAGACGATCCATCTCTGGTGGGGGATAGGCGAGGCATATACCCATGTCTTCTATATCCTCCTTGTACTTGCGGCTATATGGTACCACGAACGGGCAGTGTTCCTTGCAATTATACTCGGTGTGATGCATATTGTTGTCAGTTACGAGGTATTAGGAATCCTTACCTGGCCCCCTCTGCTCCGTGCCATGATGTTTATCCTGGTCACTGCGATCGTTGCGGTAATCTCTTCAACAAAGGATGAGTACCAGAAGGAACTTGTCCAGTCAAAAAAACAGATCGAGGCAGACCATGAAAATTTGATTGCATATATTACAGAGTGTGCAAACCGGCTCCGCCACCCGATTGAAATTGTCCATGATAACCTCAGGGAACTCGAGAAACAGGTTGACCAGGAAGGGCCCCCTGATGACTTAACGATCCGCCTGCAGCTCCAGGTTAAAAATACCGAACAGATCATCCTAAACCTTCATGACCTTAACCAGGCGATTTTAACGGATAACAAAGAGATCCCGGATGTATACCGGGAATTTATCAACAGGTGAACCCGGATTTGATAGAGCAGTTAACCGGAGATATATCCCGCGGAAAAAACCTGGTACTCCAGCTGACAACTGCGGAACGGCTGAAACAGGACAATATTGATATCGTGAAATCGATGGCCGATAAGGGCTATCACATGATCGTAATTACCACGAACCAGCCTTCCGAAGTCCTGAAAAAAAATTACGAAAAATCAGGAGTCGATCTATCCAGGCTATTTTTTATTGACGCTATTACCAGTTATGCAATCGGAAAAACCCCGGCAGCTGAACTGAACGTCAGGTTTATCAGCAACCCTTCCAACCTGACCGATCTTGGCATCGCAATAACAGGGGCATTGAATGAATTTGAGGACAAACACCCCTGCATCCTGTTTGACTCGGTCAGCACCATGCTGATATACCTCCCTTCAGCCAGTATCTCAAAATTTATCCATAACATTTCAAACCGTCTCAGGCTGATCGATACCCCGGGGATCTTCCTTGCCGTCGGGAAAGGACTTGACCCGATGATGATCTCCAACCTGTCGACATTTATGGATGATATTATCCAATCAGAAATGATCTAATCAGAAGGAAAAAAGCAGGGGATCAGAATACATTTGCCTCGCTATGAACAAGTATCTGGTCCTGGAGGATTTCGTAAGGTTTAATCTCTCTTGAGTGGGCCGATAACCGCATTTTTACCACTTCAAGTGCCAGGTGGACATCGGTAAGGTCACTTGGCCTGACGTAGCGCAGGATAATAACCGTGTCACAAAGGTACTCGATGAGGTTATGCCGGCTTGCATACGGGTTGTCCCGGTCGGTTTCACTTGTCATTACGACGGTACACTGCTGGTCCCGCAGTCCTTCAACAAACCGGAACATCTCCTGCCGCCTTATTGAATTACTCTCGAAAAGGTCCTCAAACAGTGATATCGGGTCAATCACCACCCTTGTAGCGCCAACAGTCCGGATTAATTCAGGGAGTTCATTTTTAATACGGTTAATGGCCAGGTTAAAATCAGAGGGGTCCAGTTTCAACACGGTAATAAGCTTGTTGAGGTATGGTTTGTAGTCCCATCCTTTCTGGGACATGTATTCAAAAATTCGTTCTTCCCGTTCTTCAAGGCTGATATAAATCGTATGTTCCCCGAGCTTGACACCTTCCCATAAAAACTGGAGGGCGAAGGAGGTCTTACCGGTACCATACGAGCCGATAATCGCGGTGATACTCCCGGGGATCAGCCCCCCGCCCATCATCTGGTCAAGTCCTTCAATACCAATCTTTACCCGGCCTTCTTTCATATTATCACCCTGATATTACTCACTTCAAACCCGATGGCATCGGAAATCCTGACAGAAAACTTTACCAGATCTTTTTCCTCGAGATGTGGCATCAGGCCGCGGAATTTTTCAAAATACATGACCCGTTGCCGGCGGGCAGCCGTGCTCTCCTCCCAGTGAAATAGGATAACGGCATCAGCAATGTCCGCGATTTCACGTTCGTTTTTAAGATCGAGGATCCCCATGGCAAGGGGAAGGTAAATAGTCGTGTTGAACTGTTTTGCAATCCGCTGAAGTCCGCGCATAAATGCCATCAGGTCACCCCAGCGTGGTGTTTCCGCGTACTGCGTGGCAAGGTCAGTGAGTGAGTCAAGGACTATCAGGTTGTTATCCGCACCGGGACCAAATATCAGGGAAAGCTGCGAGAGGATATCGCGGTTGTTCCGGTTCTGGAGTCTTGCGACAATGTCCCCCTTGCTGTACCAGTCAATCGGGACAACACTGGCATCAAAATAGAGCTGGGATAAGTCATCGAATTGTATTTTTTCCAGGCCGGAAAGGAGGTCCGGATAAAATGATAATATCATCTCCCGTTTTACATCATCACTCATCTTAGTGAACGTGACATACCTGATGCTTGACGGAACGATTATCTTGTCCGAAACCTGGTTTTGACTTTTCATTGAAGAAATAGAAAGGACTGAACTATAAATAAACTCGTAACTCCCGGCGCCGATTTCCGAAAGCAGGAGTACAACCGAACCCGGGGGGATCCCTCCCTCCATCATCGGGTCAAGTGATGAGATGCCAGTGGGCATTTTTTTTATTGAAAGGTCGTGGATTTTTGCCTGTTCCATGGTTATATTTATATTCTGTTCGTTGTGCGATGTTAATGTTTTCCCGGACATTAACAGGAAAAAGGTCTTCATCCGGTTACCATCCGGATACCGATGATAGATCTCCTGCATTTCCCCGCGCTTTTACGGGCGGTTTTGCAAGGACCAATGGTCGTCATATGAACCATGGGAATAACAACCCGATCGTTCAAAGCATTCGGGTATTTCAGGACGTTTCACTCATCCTGGTTGCGGAAGACCTTACATACCCTTTTATAGCGATTCCTCTACAACTAAATAGAAAGAATTAAGATACAGGAGTGGTGGCATGAAGCTCCCGGGACTGGATAAGCTCAAAAAGATAGTAAAGCCGGACAACAGTTCTGGAAAGGAAGCGGATGCTATATCCAAAACACCATCACCTGTAAAAGTCACCCCGTTTGACCCCGGCAGCCTGCCCGGGCCATCTGTCCCTCCCTTGAAGAAACCGCCAAAAAAGCCCACTTCGCTTTTCGACGAGATCTATTCCCTCATTTATGGTGGCAAACGAAAGGGGACAAAACCAAAGACAAAAACAAAACCCCCAACCCCGTTGAAAACCCCTCCTGCAAGTCCTGGTAAAGCGGTAAAACCTGCTAAACCGCATCCTTCACTTACCAGCAGGATCTCTTCCCTCTTCCACAGGGGCAAGGGAAAGGCGGCCAAACCACAGGCCGGACAAAAGACCGATACAGAGTTACCTGCGACCCCTGTGATGGAGAGCAGCCCGTCAACCATTCCTGAATTAACTCCTTACGAAATGGAACTCTATGGGGGGAAAAAAACTTCATCCCTCGATTCCTTAAAACGGGCGTTCCATGTCGAATCGGTGGCAGGAAAGAAAGACACCACAAGCGGAAAGACTAAAAAGGTAAAGAAAATCGTTCCTCATTATGATCCCGTAAAGGAAGGGGTACTTGTCGAACCGGCACTTCCCGAAGGTTACCGTGAGATTGACCACTACTGGGTTGATGTCGGGGAGTCACTGGTTGTCATTGCATTGAATGAAAAGACCAACCAGAATGAGTATCTTCTTTTTGAGCCGGTTTTATCGGAGTTCCAGTATGAATTGATCGAGCGGGTGCATGCTGATCTCCGGAATATCCTGATCCTGGATGATGATGAGCTGGTCCGGGACAAGCGGGAGCTCCTCATCGAAAAAATGGATGATTTATTCCATGAATATGGTATTAACCCCGACCTGAACACGCTCTTTAAATTGCAGTATTACCTTATCAGGAACTTCCTCGGCTGGGGACGTATAGAAGCCCTGATGAAAGACCCCTATATCGAGGATATTTCCTGCGACGGGACGATGATCCCGTTGTTCCTCTACCACCGGAAATACCGGAATATCAAGACAAATATTACATTCAAGGCGGAAATTCTCGATTCGCTCGCGATTACTCTTGCCCAGCGGTCAGGAAAACACATTTCAACCGGTTCTCCGATCATCGATGCAACCCTGCCCGAGGGTTCAAGGTTGCAGCTGACATTCGGGAAAGAAGTGACAACCCGGGGGACTTCCTTTACGATACGGAAGTTCCGTGAAGAGCCATTCTCCCCGATTGAACTGCTCGAAAACGGTACGTTTAACGAAGACCAGCTCGTCTACTTCTGGATGGCTATCGAAAATAACAAAAGCCTTCTTTTCATTGGCGGTACCGCATCGGGGAAGACAACCTCGTTGAACGCCACATCCCTGTTTATCCCTCCGATGGCAAAGGTCGTCAGCATCGAGGATACAAGGGAAATAACGCTCTTCCACGAGAACTGGATCGCCAGTGTCACACGGGACTCGATTGCCGAAGGGGCAAGCATGATCTCCATGTTCGACCTTCTGAGGGCGGCAATGAGGCAGCGGCCAGAGTATATTATCGTCGGGGAAGTCCGTGGTGCCGAGGCACAAACCCTGTTCCAGGCGATGAATACAGGTCATACCACCTTTTCAACACTCCACGCAGGAAATGTTGATGCGGCAATCCATCGTCTCGAGAGTGAACCCCTGAATGTTCCGCGGAACATGTTGCAGGCATTGAATGTTATCAGCGTGCAGGCCCTTGTCTACCGGGGGCAGGAGCGGATCCGGCGGGTGCAGGAGATTGTAGAAATTGCCGGGGCCGACCCGGTTACCGGGAGCCTTCGCGTCAACACGGTCTTTACCTATGACCCGGTGTCGGACAAGTTCAGTTACCAGGGCCGCTCCCAGGTCTACGCGGATATTGCCGAGAAACGCGGGTGGAGCCGTGAGCAGCTTGAAGATGAGATCAGGATCCGCAAGATGATCCTGATCGCGATGAAAGAGCAGGGGATGCTCGATTATATCAGTGTCTCGCAACTGTTCCAGGCGTACAATATCGATGCTGCCGGGGTCATTGAATCGATAGGTGACCTGAAGGCATTCCTGAAACGAGGCGTATGAATTATCAATCTGTCTCTCACCGGTTGTTACCCCGTGATTCTGAGAAATACTCCGCCCTGAGTGCCAACCTTGTCTCTGCCCGGATGGCTATTACCCCGGAACGGTACGTCTGGTACGGGCTGATTATCTCGTTGCTCTGCGGGGTCGTGTTTGCCGTCTTTGGTTTTTTTATTTCACTGACTATCACGATGAACCCGCCGGCTGGTTACACCGGGATATATAATGCGTATAAAATCACGTTGCCGAACTCCCTCATAGTATCGGTCCCCAACGAGGTCATATCCCTTGCAGGGGCCATTGTTGCGTTTATTATCGGTACCCTCCTGATCCATTTTATTGCAATGAAATACCCGGCGATGAGGAAAGGTAATCGTGCGACCAAGATCAACCTGACCCTGCACAACGCGGTCGCCTACATGTTTGCCATGAGGAAGGGTGGTGGGCAGCTCCTGGTGATTTTCCGTTCAATATCGGACAATGCATCAGTATACGGGGAGGTCGCGCTCGAGTTCCGGCAGGTCATAAGGGACGCCGACTTCTTCGGTATGGATGTGATAACAGCACTCCGGCACCTGATGGAAACGACCCCTTCCCAGAAGATGAAACAATTCCTTGAGGATATGATATCAATTATCGAAACCGGGGGAGACCTGACCGCTTTTCTTTCCGGCCGTGTCCGCCTGTACCAGGAAGAGGCCCGGTTCGAGCAGAAAGAATTTCTCCAGTTCCTGTCTCTGATATCAGAGACATACGTTACATTGTTTGTCGC
>JBAXTR010000128.1:0-6450 GCA_037130095.1 Methanomicrobiales archaeon | reverse complement strand
GCCATGGATCACGAGGAGGAGGGGGTAGTCTTTTCCCTCCACGTAACCTGCCGGGTACCGGACGATGCCCGTGATCGTGTCGTTCCATGCTCCCTTCCATGTCACGACCTCGGACGTGCCCAGGTCCTGTGCCAGGAGCCGGGGGTTCAGGTCAGTCAGTTCCACGGGGTTCCTGATCGTGCTATCCTGCACGTCAGCCCGGAAGAGCTGGGGCGGACTGGAGGCGGAGTTCCGGTTGTAGATGATGGTACGCCCGGTCCGGTCGCTCTCGATCGCAAAGATGTTGCCCTGGTCCTTTCCGGAGAGGATGGTAATGTTCCACCCGGTTCCGTTTCGTGCGAGAAATGCGGTCTTCGGGTTCGTGCCGTCCGCGAGAAGGAGATAGGCACCGCCATTGAACGGGTTCACTTCGATATCGGCATTGAAAAGATCGATTAAAAGGCCACGGTCCCAGCCGAGCGGGACATCCTCGAGTATCCCGGTTGCAGGGGTATATACCTGGAGGAAGGACACGTCCTCCACAGGGTACCGTAGTCCGCCGTTCTCGAACCGCTCGATGTATACGACCATGCTGTCTGGCGACCATGCGAACTGGTTGGTGTCCTGGTATCCCTCGAAAGAGGTGAAGAGCAGGTGTTCCTCCCCTGTCCTGGTGTCGAGGAGGATATATCGGAACAGAGCCCCGGTCTGCCAGGACGTCGGATTAGGCGCCGCCTTGTAGAGGACGTAGTGGCCGTCGGGTGAAGCCTGCCAGATAGTGATGACATCCCTGTTCGCGCTGAGCACCGAGATTGTCCCGTCCTTTAAGGAATAGGTCTTAAGGATCACGGGTGTGGGTGGTTCGTCAGCAGCATATGCGATCCTGTTCCCGGGATCGGCCCCGGTCCCCACAGGGGCCCCCAAAAAGGCGAGCCGGTCGGTCCCCAGGAAAGTAAAACCGCCCGTAATGAGCTCATCCGTCGTACCGGGGAGACGGATTGCCGATGTTTCGTGGACATGGGTCTGGTACAGGGATGCATTCCCCCCGGACCTTGGCATTGCCGAATAGACAATGGTGTTTCCATCCGGGGAGAAAGCATACGATGTGACCGACAGGGCAGGACCGGTAAGAGCAGCCTCCACACCGGACCGGACATCGATATTTACCAGGGTACCGTTGTCCTTCGGGGGAAGAAGGTCAGTCCCGACAGACCTGATGTAGACAAGGTTACCTCCGTCAGGAGAGAGAGTGAAGTGGCCCGGGGTATCAGCGAAGAGTATTTCAGCAGGGGTCATGCTGGCGGAGACTGACGCAAAGACCGGAACGACGACCACGAATGCCATCAACACTACAAATACAGGAAATATAAAAGGGCGGCGGGAATCCATATCTCTCCTGAAAACTTTGCCGGATTTTAATCTTTGGGTAGACATGTTTTGTTGTACAACCCAATACGACCACTCATCCTGAATGTGTCAACAAGGAATAAAACCCGGCTTCAATGAACCTGCTTATTTCCTGATGGTCCGTCGATATTGAGAATTACAAGTGCAATCCCGGTTGGGTTTCCAAATGGAGTGGATAACATGGAGACAGTATTTATCTGACTTCGGTTGTGATATCCTCCCCGGATACCTGATCTGAAATTACCGCTTATTAAGTACGGTACCTATGGAAGGCTCGAATTAGAGAAAATCCTGAAAATTTTAGTGAATGGCTTGTGGATAAGGTATACTTCCTGTTGTTTGAAGAGGGCTAAAAAAATCCGGAAAAAAATTCTTTGAACCTGTAATCTGTTTAACGGTAACCACGGTTTTTACGGTTTCTGGATCCGGGCAGGAACGGTGAAACCGGCCACCGTCACCCCGCCCTGACAATAGACCTGCAGGGGAGTGAGAATAGCCGGGTTGCCCTGCCGTTTCTCCTTTCGTACAAGATAACAGAGATGGCAGGCATCCGCGACCTTTGCGGGAGGAACACAGCCAAGTGTGCGGGACAGTTCTGCCGGGCCACCCCTGACCAGTGGTCCGCAGACGGGGTGCGATACCGGATCATACCGGCGCACCAGCTCTTTAAGTGGCTGTTCCCAGACGTTTCCAATTGAGATCCCCTGGCATATCTGGAGTGTTCCCAGTGCATCCACGTGGAGCCTGTCTGGGGTCACGAGATCTTCGTAGGGGCAGCGGGTGAACTGCTGCCAGTCCCTGCAAACCGTATAAGGGCTCAGTTTTTCAGCAGCACGGCCCCGGAACATGATCCCGCCCCCTTCGACAATCCCGGTCTTTTCTTCCCGTGAAGACCCGGGAGTGTCCGGCCCTGATGCACCGGGATCGAGCGCCAGGACTGTTGCCGGTAACCCCATCTCCTGTGCGACCCTGAATGCTCGCCGGGCCGGGTTGTCGCTCCTGTTCTCGTAATGGAATATGTCATCACTGATGCTCAGGTCTACGACCCCGAGATCGGCAAGGGGCTCAAGGAAGAGCCGGGCATTCTCTTCAGAAGTTGCAAAGAACCCGTTGGTCACGACCCCGACAGAGAACTTCCGCCGGCGTGCCTGCCGGATGCTTTCGATAAGGAGCGGGTAGAACAGGAATGGTTCCCCTCCCTCGAAGTAAATGGTATCGACGGTACCCGTATCCTTTGCCTGGTCCAGCACCCGATTGATTTGACCGGGGTTAAACGTACCCTCTGCGTCCGGACTACTGCATACAAAGCAATGTTCGCACGAGAGTGTACACATGTACGTCAGGATGAAATGGACCTGGGTGATCATGGGGCTCCGCTTTTCATGGTAATTTTTATTGGGTATTTCGGTTTTAAAAAGATATTCGTCGGCACCATGTGGGATCAGAGCAACGGCTGCACCTAGAAATGTAATGGGAGAAATCTTCCAGGCAGGTATGAGATCGCTGTGCCGAAAGGTATGTACCGTATAAAACCGTGAAAATAATGCATGTTATGCAAAATGTACGGACCTGTTTACAAGTGTTCAAATTTGATTGTTGGATATCAATTGGAACTCTTGTTGAATAAAAAATCAAAAATAAAACATTAAATTGTGTGTTTCCTACCAGGGGCGGTTAATAAATCCAATGAGGTTCATGTATGTCATTAGTACCAGGTCGGATCTGATACGTGGAATCGGATGGATTGATTATTGTGACAATATCGAATGAAACATATCCCGAAACATTAATTCTAGGTGCTGGAATTGTCTCGGGTCTCATTCTGGGAATGGTAATAGGATTGTCATTTTATGAACATTCCCTCTCTATTTCTGAAGCGTTCGCTACCGTACTGATAGTGCTTGTAATTGCCAGTGTTCTCGGTTTAGTCGCTCAAACGAGCCAATTTGGAAATAAAACAATGGTATTCATCACGTATATGCTGGGTCTTCTCTTTATGCTTGGGATAACGGTTCTCGGCACAACTTCGTATTAGGGCACTATGGACATGGCTCATGAAGATTCATTATGGGTTAGTGGCAGGGAAATTTTTAAAAACAGATTACGGAACCAATTGTTCCAATCGAATATTTTTATTCTGAAGAAGTTGAAAAAGCATGTTCCAAAAAATGAATGGGTGCTCCTTGAAACGAATAATTGAGGTCCTCGGCAGGTTATAGGGTGCGGTATTTTTATGGGCGGGAAAACATGATTAATTTAAGTCGGGGAAAGATCAACTGACCATGGACCCTTTGCCTGTATTTCAAGGTAGTATTTCCCGGCTGCCAGGTTGACTATTTTTCTCCCGGTATATGATCCCGTCTGGTTGAAAAGAGATGAACCGACCTGTTTTCCATCATTGTCAGTTATGCGGACTATGAAACTCGTGTCTCCGGAATAGGCTCCCGTGATAATAAGTCCACCACCTTCTTTTATTGTGAAAGGCCTGATATCATCTCCATTTCCTGTGTACATCGAAGATCCCGGGGTAGCCTCGGGCAGGGATGAAGCGGCAGGTAGCGGGTTTGATGATGCATTTTCAGAATACGGTTTCATACTGATGAAATCAGTACCCGGAATAATTGCCCCCGAATCATCCTGGACATTTACACGAATTAACATAATATTACCGGATTTTGGGGTGGAAGGGACGTTTCCGGTTACATTTGCACGCATTGATAATTCGCGTTTTGAAGGATACGACAGGACCCATCCTGAAATATACACATTTCGCTCGGTGGCATTAATTAACGGACTTGGATTGCCATCGATAGAGCTGCTATACGACCATTCTGCATTTTGCATGTCCGTAACCAGGGCGAGCGTCCTCAGGCTCGGGAAGGTTTCACTCCCGGTGGGATTAAAGGTAATGTCAAATGAAACCTTCACTGGTGCACCTGCCTGGACGTCCCCTTTTGGCGTTACAATGACATTTTTCACGATAACCGGTGAATCCGGACTTTGAGTCGGCATTGCAGTGGGAGTTGGTGATACCATGGTAGTGGCTGGAATTAATGTTACTTCGGCTGTAGTGACCGGGGCTGCTGTCTGAGTTTGCGTTACCGGTGTCTGCACCGGGGCCTGTGTGCAGCCTGCAAGAGTAACAGTAACCAATATGATGAACATCGCTGCAAGGAAAACAACGGGAATGCGTTTCATAACTTTACATCAGGATATCAGACAATAAATAAATCGATTTTTAATTGATTTGGATTACAGAAAAACCCGGATCTTCACTCCATATCGCAAGAATATCAGACCTGATTAGACGGCATGAATAGGTACCTGGTTAGGATAACCGGGATTATCCCGGAATTTGCAGAAAAAAGTACCTGGTCGAAAAATTGTAGAAATCATTCACTCTTTACCATAATGAGGTCTTTTTGAATGGATGAATTCGTTACGATTGTACCTTTTGCAGTATCATATCTCATCACCGTTAACGTGACCGTATAATTGCCAGGATAGCGATAGGTATGGACTTGATTTGCGCCGGTTGCGGACATCCCATCCCCGAAAGCGTAAGTAATCCTTGCAGGATTCCCCACAGACTCATCCTGGAATGCAACCGTCAACGGGGCCGTGCCACTTACCGGGGATGCAGTAAAATTCGCAATCAGCGGAACTGATGGAACGGCATTTACGCTGATCACATTTGTTTGTACCATGGAGCTGTTTACCACGGAATTCGTCGCAGGATCATATTTGGAGATCGACTGAATTATCGTGTAGGTTCCAGGATACTTGTAGGTATGGACCGGGCTTGGTCCGGCCATATTGATGCCATCCCCAAAATTATAATTAATCCGGGTCGGATTGCCGATGGATTTGTCTATGCATTGCACGGTAAGGGGAGCAGTGCCGTTTGTCGGCAAGACGGTGAAATCTGCAACCAGTACAACCGGTGGGACAGCATTTACGCTGATCACATTTGTTTGTACCATGGAGCTGTTTACCACGGAATTCGTCGCAGGATCATATTTGGAGATCGACTGAATTATCGTGTAGGTTCCAGGATACTTGTAGGTATGGACCGGGCTTGGTCCGGCCATATTGATGCCATCCCCAAAATTATAATTAATCCGGGTCGGATTGCCGATGGATTTGTCTATGCATTGCACGGTAAGGGGGGCATTGCCGTTTGTCGGCAAGACGGTGAAATCTGCAATTAACAAAGGTTTAGGGGCTTTACTGACGGTAATGTAGTCATTTTTCACCATGGTATTGTTCTGGCAGGCACTGTTGGTTTCCGAAAGACTGACGGTATAGATACCCTCCGTGGTGTAGGTATGGACCGGGTTCTTCTCCTCTGCATATGTCCCATCCCCGAAACTCCAGTTCCACGTCTCTGCGATGCCAATTGAATGGCTGGTGAACCCGACTGAAAGCGGGGCTGGACCTGCTGTCAGATTACTGTCGAAATCGGCTATCAGTGGCTCCTTCGGGTGAGAAAGGTTGGCATACAGGTCAATGGTCTCGTCCTGGTGTGGGTACCGGGTATTGTTCTGCGTCAGGCCGATGTAACCGCATTTTTTGACGGTGAATGTGTAGACGGGTGGGCATGGCACACACGTCTGGACGAGCAGGGTACCATTCGCGGTGGTAATACCCTCGTACCAGTTGTTGAAATATACCTCTGCACCTTCAACGTTCGCATGGACCAGGTAGTAAGCCTTTCCACCTCCATCGATCGGGGGGGTGGAACCGAGTGCATAGAGGTTTTTGTCACGACTCCCGAAGTAGACCACACCGTTCTCCACCGCCGGGCTGGAAGTCACCACACCACCGGTTGTATAATCCCACAGGAATGCCCCGGTTTCTGCATCAAGTGCATAGAGGTTATTGTCCTGGCTCCCCACATAGATGACACCGTTTGCTATCGCCGGGCTGGAAGATATCCGGCTTCCTGTCGTATAACTCCAGAGGAATGCCCCGGTTTCTGCGTTGAGAGCATAGGTATTGTTGTCATAGCTCCCGAAGTAGACCACACCGTTCTCCACCGCCGGGCTGGAACTCACCGCTCCA
>JBAXTR010000127.1:0-6472 GCA_037130095.1 Methanomicrobiales archaeon | reverse complement strand
CTAAAATGAAATTAAAAGCGAATAAAGACCGCGCAAATCAGGATTTCGTACGGGCAGTCAGCCACTCCATTCATGATCGTCTGGTGCACGTGATCCAGACATTCCCTGAATTCGAGACCCTCCCTCCTTTTTACCGCGAAACTGTTGATATCCTGTATGGAATTCCGAGGCTCAAAAAAGCCCTCGGGGCGATCGGCTGGGCCGCCAGGTGGTCAAGGCTTCATGGTCCTGACCTGATATACGAGACACGGAGAGGGGGTGACCCTCTGGCAGCCCGGAAAAAAGCGGTGGCCCGGCTTGCTTCGGTTGTCCACCAGATCGATTCCGAACTCCGGTTCTTAAATGAGGTAAGAAATGTGGTCCGGAAACTTCCCCATGTCGAGGACATTTTTACTATAGTCATCGCTGGTTACCCGAACGTTGGCAAATCGTCTTTTATCAGGCTGGTTTCTACTGCTGACCCGGAGGTTGCCTCGTACCCGTTTACGACGAAAGGGGTAATCGTTGGACACCGGGTGGACGGGAGGAGACGTATGCAGTTTATCGATACTCCGGGTGTACTTGACAGGTTGCCCGAGGAGAGGAATCCCATCGAACGGCAAGCAATGGCAGCAATAACCAATATCGCCGATGTTATCCTGTTTATCATCGATCCAAGTGAGCACTGCGGGTTCCCGCTCGAAGACCAGATGAAACTCTATGAAGAAATTACCAGCACCATTGATGTGCCGGTCATCGCAGTTGCGAACAAATCTGATATAAAAGGGCTGGAAGGCTATGCCTCGATGTCAACAGGTCAGAACACGGGGGTTGACGAAGTCCTCCTTACCCTTATGGAATACTGGCGGGAACCGGGACCCGTTGAAGAACCTGAATCATACCCAAATACATACTGATCGCGTAATGGATCAAAAATCGATAAATTATCGGAAATTTTTAAATTAAGATATAATATATCAATATTTTAGAAGAGTTACGGAAAATATTTTCATGATTAGATCATCATCCATCCCCAGCTCCCGCTTACGGCACAGCCGATAAGAAAACCAATTATTGCCCCACCATTTAACGGGGGAAGTCCCGCCTGTGGTTTACCTTTATTCACAAACCACAGGAGGACCACAAGGCCGGCGAGCGACCCAATCACTGCGCCAAGTGCAGGAGTATTGATAAACAGTAGTCCCCCCGGTTTCAGGAACATATTGGCGGAGACCACGAGGATTGTCGGCATAATGAGGTCCCCCATTCCCATGATGAACGCCCCCCGTTCACCCTCACCGATCTTGCCAATTCCGTCCCTGATATACGAATAACTGGCCTTTTTCGGAATGACAAAGAGAATAGGCGTTTTCATCTCCATGACACCTTCTGCCAGGGTAATCATGTGCCGTGTCTTGTAGACCGAGATGGCATCGTATACCGCAAGGAGGACCAGCAGGATAAGAACAGGCAGGATACCAAGTGAAATACCAAAAATTGACGCGGCACCTGCAGCGATAAGTATCCCCAGGGTATCAATGACATACCATTCAGGGAAAAATACCAGGAGTGAAATGGCAAGCCCTGACAGAACAAGGGGCAGGACTATTGCGACAATCTCATTATCTGTAAAAACGGTTACAATGGAGCTGAAAATATAGACAAACGTGAAAAATATCGAGATTGCGATGATCGCCTCGATCATCTTCTTGTAGCGGTACTTCAGCAGGACCAGGAGCACGGCTGTGAAGGCTAGAAGTATCCCTATAAAGATCAGGGGGTTCATCACTGAAGCCGGATCTTCGAAAGCGGTGATCCCTGCCGCTTTCATCGGGAGCGAGAGCAGTAGGGCACCTGCTTCTACAAGGACCATCATTACCAGCATCCCCAACAATGGGATCAGCTGCTTCAACTCCATATTTTCACTCCATTCACCATAGGTAGTTTAATTAGTTGGTCTTCATTATCTAAAAGCATGGATATTCGAGAGTACGCGCGCGATATTATTCTGATTATTATCCTCGTAATCGCCACGCTTGCCCTCGTCACGCGCCTCTGGTATGATATAACAATTGCTCTGGGTGCAATGCTGATGATGCTTTCCCTCGGGGGGCTCCTCCTTTCGCAGAGCATCCGGATCCGTTCACTGGAACGGAGCATACAGGTACGTGACAAGGCAATCAGGGCAAATCTTGAGGAAATTTCAGCGAAGATGATCCAGAAATACGATGCGAGTGCAGCCCACCTGGATGACATCGTAAACGAATTCGGGAAACGTATCTACCGCTAGGAACTAAACACCATAAGGTTACCATGGGTGTCGCGTTACGTGATATCATCGCAGAGTACAAAGTGCCCCTTGCATGGGAATCACTCCCCGGGATAGCGGCAGTCGATGCCCATAACGCACTCTACCAGTTCCTTTCGATCATACGACAGCCCGACGGAACACCCCTTATGGACTCAAAGGGGCGCATTACATCCCACCTATCCGGAATCCTCTTTCGGAATGCGAATTTCCTGGAACGCGGGATCAGGCCGGTATATGTGTTCGATGGCCCACCGCCGGAGTTTAAACAAAAGACCAACGATGAGCGGAGTAGTGCCAGGATAAAGGCTGGTGAACGCTGGGAGGAAGCGCTTGCAAAGGGGGACACGGAAGAGGCCTATAAGCAGGCACGGTCATCATCAAAGGTCGACCGGGACGTAATTGAGACCTCAAAAAAACTCCTGTCCCTGATGGGGATACCCTGTATCGAGGCACCGAGTGAGGGGGAGGCACAGGCGTCACATATGGTCATGCGTGGCGATGCGTCCTACGTCGTATCTCAGGACTATGATACCCTGCTCTTCGGAGTCCCGACGCTGGTCAGGAACTTAACGATAAGCGGAAAACGCAAGATCCACGGGAGAAGCCTCACGTTGAACCCGGAAAAGGTTACCCTTGCCGATGTACTGAAAGGACTGGGTATCACCCGCGATCAGTTGATACAGATCGCGGTCCTAATCGGGAACGACTTTAACCCGGGCGTAAAAGGCATTGGCCCAAAGACCGGGCTGAAACTGGTGAAAGAAGGTTCCTTCGAGAAGACCATGCAGGAAAAAGAACCGGATTTCGATCCAGCGCCTGTTATCGAATTTTTCAGGAACCCGCCAGTCACCAGTAAGTACTCCCTCGCGTGGCATCCACCGGACACGGCCGGAATCGAGGAGATGCTCTGCGGGGAATATAATTTCTCGGTCGAACGGGTGAGAAAAGCGCTTGAAGGGATTGCAGGCAAAGCCGGACAAAAGACACTTGATAAATGGTTCTAGAATACCCACATTTCTGAGCTTTTTGTGCCAGAAATTTTGTTAATTTTTTAAATGCAGGGGATTTATCTCCCATCGGTTAATCACGAACGAAAATATTTAAAATGTTTTACTTAATCTGGCGCCAGGTATGAGCAAACCGCTGGGCAGCGGTGAAATGCCCAAATACACCGAATATTACCAGTAACCACCCAAGAAGCGGCATCCCGAGTACCCCTTCAGGGAATGCAAGAGTCAGGATCCCTGCCACCATGATCAACAGGAGACGGTCTGCTCTCCCGAGCACACCACCGTAAAACCTTCCGGCACCAACTGCCTGGGCCTGGGTACCAAGATATGAGGACATCAAAACTCCGGTCAGGGCAAAAATTCCGAGCAGCCAGCCTGCATTGCCTCCACCGATAATACCGGTAATGATGAAAATATCGGCATACCGGTCGACAACATGATCAAGGAAATCACCTTTCGGGCTCTGGATATTCATTGCACGTGCGAGGGCCCCGTCAAGCGCATCCAGTCCCGCATTCAGCGCGACCATAACAACGGCTGCTGCAACATAGTTGAAATAGAAAAAGACACCTGCAGCAATTGCTGCGACGAGTGATCCGACGGTCAGGATATTCGGAGTAAGCCCCATCTTCATCGCGACCGCAACGAACGGGTTAAACCAGTCCTTTACATGCGGTCTGAAATGGTCAAGGGTCATATTGTTGTCTCCAGGTAGTCCGACCAGTCGTTCTTCCCATAAGAGGAAGGTATCTCCCTCCGGATAAACTGCACTATCTGTTCCACGCAGGAGGGGATTCCGGCACTAGTCGTATCAATTTCAAGGATATTTTCCGGTGAATGAATTTCAAGGGTCTCGACAAGGATCACATCGAGGGCTTCAGCTTCAACGTTCTCCTCTATTTTTTCCGCCCTGTATCCCCGCTTTAAAAGCCTCAACCGGAGGATATCCGGCCTGCAACGGAGGATAATTACGAGGTCGCAGGGCAGGAGATGGGCAAGGTGTCCTTCAACAAATCCATCGAACGGCCTGAAGGAGGCGATCCAGGCCTCCTCATCGATAACAACGGTGTCCCGCTCGTTGTCAGCTTCAATAACAAATTCACGGGCTGTTTCGGTGGCGTGGACTACCAGGTAGCCCTGCTTTTCCAGTTCTTCTGCAATCGCAGACTTCCCTGTACCGGGTGTCCCGGATATCCCGTACATCATACGTTTAAACGGCTGAAGGCATCAATGCACATCGTGTTTTCCCAGTCTGCGCCGATACTTACCCGGACAAAATGGTCGCTGAGGCCGCGGAAACTCCGGCACGACCGGACAAGCACCCCCATCCGGGCGAGACGTTCAACCGCCTCATCAGATGTGAGCGGGGCAACATCCACCATCACAAAGTTCGCATCCGAAGGCAGGACCGGGTATTTCAACCGGCCTGATAATTCCTTTCTCCATTTAATAACCCGCTCACGGGCTGTTTTGACATGTTTTACATCTGACAGGGCACCAACGGCTGCAGCTGCCGATACCGCGTTGAGCGTATGGGGCGTGGCAGCACGGATGTAATAGGGCCTGAACCATTCAGGCACGAAAGCATACCCAACGCGAAGCCCGGCAAGCGAGTATGCCTTTGAAAAGGTCCTCCCGATGATCAGGTTATCATAGTCCCGGAGCAGCGGGAGATAATTCAGGTCTGAAAACTCCACATAGGCATTATCAAGGAACAGTACGCAGTCAATATGCTCCAGAATTTCCCTGACAACTTCAGGAGAGGTCCCGTTTCCTGTAGGGTTATTGGGGGTACAGAGGAACGCAAGCTTCGCTTCTTCACACGCCTCGATAAACGGTGCAGGTTCGACGGTGAACCCCGGGCCTCTCGGTACTTCAACAACACCAGCCCCCTGTGCAACAGCAGAGAGACGGTAAAACGAGAATGTTGGTGTGGAGACTGCAACAAGTTCCCCAGGTTCCACCAGTGTCCGGATCGTTGTTTCAATAACCCCGTCCATCCCTACACCGGTCACGAACGGATAATTCCCGTGTGCCGCGACAAGGGAGTCATTCAGGGAAACCTGCCGCTCATCAGGGTACCGGTTCGCCTGGGAAAGTGCCGCAAACCCGAGTTTCAAAGCCTCTTCTGAGGGGGGATCCGGATTTTCGTTGCTTGCAAGCCTTGCGATCCGTTCAAGACCGTGTTGTTTCCCGATCTCAGCCGCGTTCTTCGCAAAGACATACCCCTCGCTCTGGTAACATCCTCTTACCTGAAAATTCCTTCCTGGAGAATTTAATGAATTATTGGCTCTTTTATTTGCATTCATAGCCCAGTATCATCATGATTATTCTGCCTCCATTGTTGATAATGCCGTCGACATGAGAGAAGAAGCGGTAAAAGGCTGATATGAGACTATTTACTTTCCTGTATACGATTCCAGGTATCGGTCAATTTTCTCCCAGAAACAGCCATCTTTTGTGGCATTGAGCGTAACACAAGGTATAGAATGCGCAAGCCTGCATGAATTCTCAAAAATACCTGCAATCCAATGCTGGTGTAAAGAGACAGGACTGCATGTACTCTGCGTACCACGCCAAATCTGCAATGCGGACTGGTAGATGAGGGCGGCTGCATTCCCGTTACCCAAAGGTGTAATCTCATCAGTTTTACCATGTTTCAGAGTGCAGATCAATTCAAGTGGAAACGCCTTCTCAACGCACCATGACGCATTCCAGTCCTGGAAATCAAAAAAGACACTCCATGTTGGCATCGGATGGATCATATAATGTTTGTCCTCTGACAGGATGACAAGTCCCGTATCGTCAGCAGGAGCTTCCCAGGGTTGCTGAACTCTCATTGCGCAGGTTGACTTACCGGTACCTCCGGGTGCGGTGATCGCGATCCCACGACCTTCCCGGCAGATGAGTGCTGCGTGAAGCGGAAGACCCCGGTTAAGAATTGCAGAGGCAAATACCCCCTGGATACTGAAAAGCATCCTCACGGTCTCTTCAATTCTGTCACCAAGAAAATCCCCGTGATGGAGACAACGGATATTACCACTCGATCTGTGGAGATATAGTGTGAGGTACCGGGAGGGAAGTATATCCCACTCATCAGGAGATAAGCCGTCGGCCATGTGTGGATTGGTTGTAAAATAGAAGTCACTCCGATCAGATAACCGGGTAGATT
>JBAXTR010000126.1:0-6483 GCA_037130095.1 Methanomicrobiales archaeon | reverse complement strand
GCCTGGGTAGAAGCGTGGGATCGGGGATACGACCATCGCCCTCTTTCCAGTCTGTCTGGCGCAGGGCTTTCTGGATATCCTCCTTCATCGCAACAGGAATATCCGCGGTAGTGCGCACAAACAGGTGCATATCGTCAGGCATTACCCCGAAGAACTTCCTATGGAGGTCGATGTAATGGTTCAGCTTGATTGACCTGCCCTTCGTCGTATCGCTTGGCCTCATGCAGAGTTTCGGAATGAGCACCATCGCCTCCTCGCGTGTCTCTGCAACGGCGAACAGGTGTTCAGGGGTGGGTGCGGCATAGACCCGTTCACCGGTCCGGGCATCAATGACCTCCCAGTCTTCATGGTGGTCTTTCCGCCCGAGTAACATCCTCCGGTATTTTGCACCATGCGGTCCGACAATCACGGGTATACCAAGGCGCCAGAACCCGGCAGCGATGGATGATGCTTTCTGGGACATCGCCCCCCATGCAATGCCGACGGCCCCCACACGGTTATGGACATAATCTGCGATCTCTTCATAATTGGAATTCAGCTGGCGTCTTGCAAAAATACTCGCAATCTTAATCGCGGCACCTGAAATGTGGGCATTTGAAACGCAGGAACCGCAGTTGACGAGGCCCCCTGCATCAAAAGTCCCGGGGTATGCCTCGTAGAGGCCCTGCCCATCTTCTGTCGTGTACATCCCGAGCTGCATTGCAGCACAGCCCGAAGTGGTCACGATATACCGCCTTTTTAAGAATTCCTCTGCGATGAATCCGACATCCTTCCACGAGCCCGGGTTGTTCGAGCAACCGACTATCCCGAGTACTCCCGGGACTTCCCCCATTACAATCGGGCCACCCACCGCACGGATCTCGGTGTCCTGTATTGGTCCCCTGCCGCACCGGATACGGAACTTTTCCTTTCCCATCCGGATCCGTGATGCACCGAGGATCATCGTATGTGGCGTCAGACCCTTTGAACAGACCCCTTCCCCTTCACACCGTGTGCAACCTATACAGGACTCATACAGGTCACCCAACAGGCTCAGGTTTCCCTTTCCTGCAGCCGCGATCGCTTCTGCAAGGGGGAGGTCATTGGGGCATACCCTCCGGCAGTTTTCACACCCGCCACAGGCCCTGGCTGCTGCTGCAATCGTGGCTTCGTCAGGAATTGCACGGAATTTTTTCCTTTTCGGGAACATGGCAGTTGCAAGGCGGACTGCCACTTCACCCGCTTTGACAGGGTCAAGAATTGCTGCCCCGATGATGTTACCACTGATGATGTCCGCAACAATGTTGTCTGCCGTGTCACCGGTCCTGTCCGGAAGCCCCTGGAAATTTTTGCAACTGGTTGCTATTACCGGTGCATGTACCTTCTCAGCTTCGATCACGACATCTGTCCGGACGCATTGCTCGTCAATTACGATAACATCGGCAGCCCCGTAACGTATAAACCGTATCTGGTGCGAGAGCGGGCCGATGATCTTCGCCTGGTTATTGTACCGCGTAAGGTCGAGGGCCGTGCAGCAGATCCCGGCGAGGTCAATTGCATCCTCCAGGCCATGGTCGCGCATGTAATCAGTGATCTCGACGGAAGGGGCTACATTATGGCCGATTACAAGAATTGAAGGTTTACCGGGGTTCAGGCACCCGGTCCCGATATCAACGAGAGATGCGTCCGGGTCACCCTTTGGGAAATTCAGGGATGAAATCTGGGCAATGTCAGCTGCCTCCATGGCGACATGATCGATCATCCCGGCATGGAATACCTTGGACTCAAAATCGATATTGTTTCCTTCCTGGCCGGTATGGCAGCAGGCGAGGAGCTGGGTGATCTCCTTCTCGCAGTAATCAAGCACGTCTTCGAGGTCACCAAGGGTTATCGGCTTGATGCCGGTTACCAGCCTGATATTCGGTGCCTCGAGGTTTACAGACGCACCAATATCGAGAATGTGGTCACGTCCTGATGTTTCAACAAGGCGTTCGAGGAGGTGGCGTGCATGGCCTGTATGCGTCGCGGTGCCGATTGATGCCGAGAGGAGCACTATCCGGGACTGCTGGGCGGCCATATCTATTCCGCAGGCACCGCGCTTACCGCGGGAGAGGTCACACTTTCCCATCGTGCATAAACAGCAAAGGTCACAGAACGGGAGATAATGGGGTGGGTATTTCTTCAGGAGTTTATGGTCCCACTCCCGGAGGTCACCGATACCCGGCATTCGTGTCGGGCCGGGCTTCTCCTCCCATGTCCTGATGATCCGCCCGATATCGAGTTCGACCCCGTGTGCCCTGATATCATCGCCAATCAACTCGTCAATTTTAACCCTTGCTTTCATTTCAGGTAATTTCCTCTCGTCTGGCTGGACATATAAATCATGGGAAACAAGCAATCTTAATAATATTGTACCTGGTATATGCAAAAGAACTCAGGAGCAGCAGATGAAATTCCCTGCATTCTTATAAAATACAGGTCGGAGCCACCAGAAATCAGGTCCTTGTAAAAACCTGCAGCAATACCCGGCAGGATCAAATGGATCTCTGTTTTAAGGGCAATATCCAGGGCTCCCGGGATCCGGAACGTTCTATACCAGCACAATGGTGCAGGCAATATTTTTTACCGTTTTAAACGAAATATTTTCCAATCTCATTATTTCGAATTCTGAGAGGTGACGACATTTGTACCAATTGAATTTACTGGTGTTTATTTCGGCAGTATGCCTGGTTACACTTGCTATTGCAGGGCTTTTTGCCCGGCAGGTGCTTCAGGCAGAGACCGGAAGCGTGAAGATGGCCGAAGTAGCGGCTGCCATTCGTGAGGGGGCTGAAGCCTTCCTAAAGAGGCAGTACTCGACCATTGCGGTCCTTGCGATCGTTGTGGCGATCTTGCTGTTCGGCGCATATATGATTTCCGGGAATTTCACAATTGCCTGGCATACCGCCGTGGCATTCCTGCTGGGGGCGTTTCTCTCCTCTCTTTCCGGGATTATCGGCATGTGGATATCTGTCCGTGCTAACCTTCGCTCAGCGGCAGCTGCAACAAAGAATGCGGGGAAATCCGTTGTCTTAGCGCTCAGGGGCGGTGCCGTATCAGGTCTCACAATTGTATCCCTCTCCCTTCTTGGTGTTTCGTTAATTTTCTACGCCTTTGGTGCAGACCCCGTGACGACTCCCTTCCTTATCGTCGGGTTTGCGTTCGGTGCTTCATTCATTGCACTCTTTGCCCAGCTGGGTGGCGGGATTTACACGAAAGCCGCCGATGTGGGTGCTGACCTTGTCGGTAAGGTAGAAGCAGGTATTCCGGAAGATGACCCGAGAAACCCGGCAGTTATTGCAGACCTCGTGGGAGATAACGTCGGGGACTGTGCCGGTCGTGGAGCAGACCTGTTTGAATCGACTGCCGCCGAGAATATCGGGGCAATGATCCTCGGTGTGGCGCTCTTCCCGGTTTTCGGAATCAACGGGATCCTTTTCCCATTGGTGATGGGGGCTTTCGGCCTGATTGCCACGATTGTTGGAATTTTCTTTGTCACCGAGAAGCTCGCTGACCAGGAAGACCCGATGAAGGCATTATACCGTGGCTTTTTCGTTACGGCGATCCTTTCTGCGGTATTCCTCTACGTCGCAACGGTGTGGCTGTTCAATAATATCTGGTTCTTCTATGCAGGACTTGTTGGTATTGCACTATCCATCGTCTTCGTATACCTGACCCTGTACTACACCGACCACAAGTACCGCCCTGTCAAGTCAATTGCTGAGTCCTCGAAGACCGGCCCCGGGACAAACATCATTTCAGGGTTTGCCGTCGGTCTCGAAACAACCGCTATTTCGGCAGTTGCAATCGGCGTTGCCCTGATTGTTTCATTCAAGTTAGGTGAATTATCCGGTGTGGCCAACGGTGGTCTCTATGGAACCGCGGTAGCAACAGTCGGTATGCTTTCCACCTGTGCCTACATCCTTGCGATGGACACCTTCGGACCTATCGTTGACAATGCCGGTGGTATTGTTGAGATGAGCGGGGAGTCAGAAGAGACACAGAAGAGGATCTCACGCCTTGATGCTGCTGGAAACACCACGAAAGCACTTACCAAGGGGTATGCAGTAGGTTCAGCAGCGCTTGCGGCGTTCCTGCTCTTCAGTGCCTACATGGATGAGGTTACAAAACTTACCGGCAAGGCCTTTGTCAGCGTAAACCTGGCCCTGGTCCCGGTATTTGTTGGTGCACTTCTCGGTGCGATGCTCGTGTTCCTCTTTGCGTCCCTCGCAATCCGGGCCGTAGGAGAAACTGCGCAGTATATTATCCAGGATGTCAGGCGCCAGTTCAAGGACAAGGGTATCCTTGAAGGGACTGTCAAACCAGACTATGCAAGCTGCGTGGACATCACCACAAAAGGAGCACTCAAGAACATGATCCTTCCGGGGATCGTCGCAATTGCGGTGCCCGTGTTTGTCGGGTTTGCGTTAAAATATGAGGCAATGGCCGGCTTCCTGATGGTCGCGACCATTACCGGTGTCCTCATGGCCCTGGTGCTGAACAACAGCGGTGGTGCATGGGACAATGCCAAGAAATACATCGAGAGCGGTGCACTCGGTGGCAAGGGAAGCGAGGCCCACAAGGCCGCGGTTGTCGGTGACACTGTCGGTGACCCGTTCAAGGACACAGCAGGGCCATCCCTCCACGTGCTTATCAAGCTCCTCGCGACCCTTACCCTGGTCCTTGCACCCCTGTACATCTGATGTGCAGGAAGCAATTTTTTTTATCCGGCGAATATTCGCCTTTTTTTAAGGATTTCTTCATATCTGCATTGAAGAGCCATTCAACAGGATCTGGCTGATATTGAAAAAAGCTGGCGGTTATTCTTGTAATTCTAATGGCGCTACTGGGCCTGTCGATTTCACGGGGACATAATTATCCAAGGACAACCATTTCCTCGCCACTGAAGTCTAGTATGGTAGGTGCAAGTGTTTGTAGGTCAAGGACAACCGCACGGGCAGGTGTTGGATTGATATTCATCTGCTTCTGGAATGCGGTCTGGGACTGCCAGGTACCTGCGTTGATCGCGAGCGTTCCATGGTACTGGACGATCCCCATTACATGGACATGGCCTGTCATCAGGATTTCCGGTATGGGATCGATCATCAGGTGGTCCTGTCTGTCAGCAGCAATTGGCGTCTTCCTCCCGTAGGTAGGTGCGAGGTGACGGCGTTTGAGCATCCACTCCATCATCGGGGACGGGTTCTCGTATGAAGCACCGGGTGTAAGGCCGATCTGGTCGTCAATTGACCTCCCGTGATACATCAGAACCCGTACCCCCTGTAGGCTGACGAGTGCAGGGTTTTCTACAAATACACAATTATCCGGGAATTTCCCGGTAAATTTTCTTGGGATAGCAGGCTGTGGCTCGGCTCCCCTGACAACATCGTGGTTACCGGGGGCAAGGATAATTTTCAGCCGCGACGGGAGTGACTGGAGTAACTCCCCCAGGAAGTCATATTGATCATAGATATTCTTAATCGTGAGTTCTGCTTCCTGTCCCGGGTAAATTCCAATCCCATCAACGAGGTCCCCGGCGCAAAGCAGATAGGAGATATCCGCCCCACGTATCCATTCTGAAAACCTTTCCCATGCATCGTCAAGGAACGTATCACTTCCTACATGGATATCGGAGATTAATACTGCTTTACCGGGAGTATTGCTCGTATAGGGTGCATGGCTGTGAGGGATGTCAGGTCTCAGGAGCTGGTCGGCAAACAGCAGTTTTCCATCGGATGAAAGTGACCCCTTCACACCAATGACTTCATCTGGCAGCAGCGTTTCTGCATCGGCAAACCCGGGTCTGTCCTTGTTGAAGAGCACCGCCACGGTCCCGGTTGCATCCTCTACATCAACACGCCGGTGCCCCTTGGTAGTGCTTTTTACTTCTGAAACAAGCCCAATAATTGTACACTTTTCCTCCCGGTACCGTGGTTTTTTAAGTGCCTCAATGGGCATCGCACTGCACCTGCTCCGTATTAGGCCCCCGAGGTGGTCATAGCGGTGCCTGAAATAGTGGAGGTAATCTGTAACGCCGAGGACCCCTCCCGAAGAGCCCTCGCTCCCGTTGATTATCTCGACTTCGGGGTCGGTCAGGAACCGTGTCCCGTCTTTTGATAGCTCCATGCCCGGGACATGCTGTGCCAGCACGACAATCGTGTCACCAGGGACAGAAGATACCACGCGTTCCAGCAGGTCATTATCCCCTTTTTCGGCGAGATATCTCACCACTTCCGGGTGGACCTGTAATTTCGTATCGAGGAACCGCTGGACGATGGTCTCGGTGTCAAGCATCTGATCTAATAGTATCCCCTGCTGCCGATATAGGATTTTAGATCGGGGACTGGCTGGCCAATAGTACAGACCAATGAGGGAGTTGGTATAACACAGGACGCGATGGAGCGCTCCACCTGCTCAATGAATCCGGTGCCCGGACGCGATTAATTATATGACAATAGTACATAG
>JBAXTR010000125.1:0-6493 GCA_037130095.1 Methanomicrobiales archaeon | reverse complement strand
CTGCTTGAAAAGCCATGAGGAAGACCCTCTCTATATTATTCTCAGAAGTAAACGCGAAGTAACCCGTCTCCAGATACTCGTAGGTATCGCGGAACACCAGCCGGCGGTCCGGCAGCAGGAGATCGCCACCGAGCTCGGGGTTACGCCCCAGGCGGTATCCGAATACATCCGGGAACTCATCGATGACGGGATGGTGAGTGCCAAAGGTCGTGGCCGTTACGAGGTGACGCGGAACGGTATCGAATGGGTGCTCAACAATGCGGAGGCGCTCGAGTCCTATGCACGCCATATCCGCCGGGATATTATCCAGCAGGTATCTGTCTGGACGGCAATCGCTGCAGAAGACCTGAACATCGGTGACTCTGTCGGCGTTTACATGGAGGGAGGCTGGCTCTATGCCAGCAAAGTACCCCAGAACGCGATGGGAAACGCGGTAATGGATGCGAAGAAAGGCGAAGATGTCGGGATTTCCCGGCTGAACGGCCTGATATCCCATAGTGAAGGGCTCATCCATGTCTGTAAAGTCCCGAGGGTCCAGCGGGGGGGTTCACGGAAGGTAAAGCGGGACCTTCTCCGCCAGGTGACCGGTCACGTTGGTATGGTTGCGGCGGTTGGCCTTGAGGCCTATATTGCACTCGAGCAGATAGGGCGGAAACCTGACATGTTCTTTGGTGCCCGCGAGGGTGTGATCGAGGCCGCATTTCATGGGATTGAATCGGCGATTGTCATTGTCGATGAGGAATTTACTGACTTTTTGAAGAGGCTTGAGAGCGTGGAACTTACCTATGTGATCCATGACCTGATCGCGCCATGAATGTCCTCGTCCAGCCTGTAAAAGGGAGCTACCGTGTCCTGTTTTATGATGAATCGCATATACGGGGCGTCGGGATCGTAGATATCAGCGAGTCCCCGAAAGGTGTCCGTCCCGACCATTACCGGCTGAAATGGGGGGGAAAGAAGGTCTACCGGAACATCCCGACAAAAGAGCTGCTCCTCTCGTTCCGCCAGACCCGCGTCAAGCTGACCCGGCCGGACCCGTTGCTTGAGTCGTTCCTTAACGACTTCCAGATAGTTTTCACCTACACAGATGTCTGCAGGATGTGCCTTCTCGAAGACCGGATCACGAGGCTTGACCCTAATACATCGGTAAAGTACGGTAAGTCAACTGAACAGATCTGCTATGACTGCGCACGGCGGGAACTTCGCCGTGAAGTCGCCCACATGGGCCATGTCGGCCGGGGTGCACTTGGGCACATGGAGGAACTCTTAAAAAAATACCGGGATATTGACCGCGTGCTGGCCAGCATCCAGCCAGAATCAGTCAAAGTCGGGCAGACCCTGTTTGACCGTCTCGAAGCCCACCCGGTCACTAACACCCAGTCCCTCGAGGAACTGGCGCTGCCGCGGAAGTTCGTTGACCTCGCCATGGTCGATAAGCTAATGCCGGCCCAGCAGCTTGCAGTCGATGCCGGGCTCCTGTTCGGAAAGGACCTCCTCGTCGTTGCAGCCACGGCGAGCGGGAAGACATTCATCGGTGAGATGGCAGGTGTGAAGAATTATCTCGAGGGGAGGGGGCAGTGCCTGTTCCTCGTCCCACTTGTTGCCCTGGCTGTCCAGAAATACCAGCGGTTTGATGAACGCTATGGAAAAATTCTCGGCTCCGGTATCCTGATAGGGAAGAGCCGGCTAAACCTCCCAGATAACCGGCCTATCGGGGACCGGAACACCAACTCCCCGCTCCTTGTCGCTACCTATGAGGGCCTTGACCACATGATCCGCTGCGGTGACAGCCCGGGTAAAATTGGGACTGTGGTCATTGACGAAGTCCAGATGCTCGAGGACCCTGAACGGGGGCACCGTCTCGACGGGATGATCGCCCGGCTGAAATACCTCGCACCACGGGCCCAGTTCCTGTACCTGAGTGCGACAATCGGGGCCCCGAAGACCCTCGCAAAAAAGCTCGGGGCAACGCTGGTCAGGTACGATGAGCGGCCGGTAGCACTTGAACGCTATCTGATGTTCATGCCGAAAAAGGAGAAGATCCCTGCGATCAAGCAGCTTGCCGAGAAGGAATATACCCACATATCCTCGAAAGGGTACAAGGGCCAGACAATCATATTTTCGAATTCACGTGCCCGATGTCACACAATTGCAGACTCGCTCGGGCCCCGGTACGCCCCGTACCATGCCGGTCTTACCTCGCAGGAACGGCGGGACGTTGAGAAAAAATTTACCGAGGGTAAACTGGTCGGGGTGGTGACAACGGCAGCTCTTGGAGCCGGTGTTGATTTCCCTGCGTCCCAGGTAATATTCGATGCTCTCGCCATGGGTATCAGCTGGCTATCGGTCGGGGAGTTCAACCAGATGGCCGGTCGGGCCGGCCGGCCGGATTTCCATGACCTTGGAAAGGTCGTGATCCTCGCCGAACCAGGTGCTACCTACTCGAGGGAGAGTAAGATCCCGGAGGAAGAGATGGCACTCATGCTCCTCAAAGGGGAGATGGAGGAAGTCGCACCGGTCCACGACATAGAGCAGAGCTCAGAAGAGCTGGTAGCGAATGCGGTGGTCTGCAAGGGTGATCTCCAGGCACTCCACGAGATCACGGAGTCCATGGTCGGCACCGTAGAACCTGTCCTTGACGAGCTGATCGGGCACAAGCTTGTTACCCAGGAGGGTGAGAAAATCGTCCTTTCTGACCTTGCCCGGGTGATGGCTGAGCACTTTATCGGCATGGAACGGCTCCTCGAGATCCGCTACCTTGTGACACGGGTCAACGACCCGATCGAGATCGTGGCCGAACTTGAATGTCGTGAGACCCGCGATGAACGGTTCAAGGAAACGAAGAGCGGTGGAAGTAAAGGTAATACGGGACACGCCCAGAAGAGACCCGGTGATAAAGAGAAGAAAGGAAAGTCCGGGTCTTCGACGTGGCCTGGGTCCGGTGGTCCGAAAACCGGTGGTCGTAAGAGCGGAAGGCGAAGGAAATGAATCCAGGTTTAAATCGTCTCGTTAGCGACCATCCCTGTCCCGGAATCTCTGGATAATGTATACGATTTTTCCGGAAATTCTTAAATCTAATATCCCAGGGACTCCTTTACGAGAATGAGCGTTGTTCTCCCCGGGATCCGCTCATTGGCAAGAATAACGCATTTTCCGATAACACTCGGAGTGCCATACACTTTCTGGGCACGGGCATTTTCCAGGGGAAACGCATAATTTCTGACCCGTTTCAGGGCATCATCGAGAGTCGGGACAATTTTGTTAACCCCGGCCACAATGATGAGGTTCCCGGCAGCAAACGGCCAAGCACCGACCCGGCTTCCACTGGCATCGCAGCTTACAATCTCCCCAGTCTCTGATATGGCATTTGCCCCTGAGATAAAAAATTCGGCCGTTACTGATTTCCTTCGTAACGTTGCCCGTTTTACCGCATCATTTTCCGCGGTTATACTTTTATGGAGCAGGTTCCATCCGGACGAATTCTCTTCGATGAACTCCTCGTAGCCAATCTCGATAAGGGTCGTTGATGACCCGTTCATCACCTCTGAGCCTTTCGGGATCAGATCCTTAAGTAATGAGAGGACTGCCTCCCCGTTTTCTGCGACAATGACCTTAATTCCCCGGTTTTCAATCTCCTTTTTTGTTTTCTCCAAAACAAGCGGTGATGGAATTTTATTCCAGGTCCCGGGGTCTACACCTGCCTCTTTAATGAGGTGGACGGAACTATACGGTGTAATCTTTGCCATTATTTTATCCCTCTTACACCTTACGAAGGGACGAATGTATAAAAAAATTTTCCTTATCCAATGCTTTCCCTGCCAGGAAGTTCTGGAATATTTCTTCCTGACAGAGTGGTTCCGGATCAGGAGCGGGTTGACTCCCCCCCTTCATCTGACCCGGGAGCCGTGCTCACTATGTGATAATCTGCCCAAGATTCGCTTATTTTCAGTTGATCCTGAGCTTCTGCCCGTTCCTCATCGGGTGGACATCCTGGTTTGCCGTGTATCCAAGATCCCCGGCAAACTCGGCATACCCTGCTCCCATCTTCATGTCTCCATGAGCAGGGATGATATGCTGCGGGTTGAGCATCTGGATAAACTCGTAGTGATCTTCCCGGTAGGCGTGACCGCTTACGTGCAGGTCGTCGAAAATCCGGGCGCCAACCTTTTTTATATGCTGTTCAATCCGGTACCTCTGCCCGAAATTCATCGGGTTCGGGATAACATTTGCCGAGAAGATTACCTTGTCGCCGGCACTCAGCTGGTATGGCGTATCCCCGAGTGCAACACGGGTCAGGATGGAACCGGGTTCACCCTGGTGGCCGGTGACAATCGGCATGAACTTCTCCTTTCCTTCCTTCATCATCCTCCGCATCATGCGGTCGACAGTCCGCCGGTTCCCGAAGACGCTTGCCGTCTCGGGGAAGGAGACAAATTTCATCTGTTCTGCGGTAACGGAATATTTCTCCATCGAACGCCCGAGGAATATCGGTCTTCTGCCAATTTCATGGGCACATTCTGCAATCGTCTTCACCCTGGATATATGGGATGAAAAGGTCGATACCACGATTGCATTCTTGTCGTCTTCGAAACTGGTGATGACGTCCCGCACCATATCACGGGCGATCCGTTCGCTGGGGCTCCGACCTGAGCGGTGGATATAGGTACTTTCAACAATAAGTGCCAGTACGCCTTCTTTGCCTATCTGGCGGAAACGTGCAAAATCCGGTGGTCTGCCAATAACCGGTGTCCGGTCGAACTTGAAGTCGCAGGCATACACGATTGCACCGTGAGGTGTGTGAAGCACTGGCGATACCGTATCGATGATCGAGTGCTGTGTGTGCACGAATTCGAGGACAAGGTTCGGGGAGAGGGTGTATTTCTGCCCTGCACCGAGCGCGAAGAGCTTGTTGTTCACGCCGAATTTCTTCTCTCCTGAAATCTGTTGGCGGATCAGTTCGGTTGCATAGGGGGTCGCGATAATCGGCGCATTATACCGGTGCGCAAGTTTCGGGATGGCCCCGATATGGTCCAGGTGCCCGTGAGAACAGACGATCGCCTTGACGGTGCCTTCGACCGTCTGCATGATGGTGTCGTCGGGAATTGCCTTGATCTTGATCAGGTCAAGGGAATGCATTTCGTCAACCTCCGCGTCCTCGTGGATCATCAACTGGTCCAGGCGGAGTCCCATGTCAAAAATGACAATTTCCTTTCCGCAGCGGACGGCGGTCATATTTCGCCCGACTTCGTCGTATCCGCCGACGGTTATTACTTCTATTTCCATTGGTATTGTATCTCCTGTAATTCTGTGTCTGAATTTGGAATATATTGGAATTATATCCCGGTTTCCTATGTGCTCGCTATACTATGTGATTTTCATCCGGTGTGGCCTTATCAGGCAATGACCGGATCCCCCGGTTTTCCACGGAGTAATCATCCGTGAACTGCACCCCATGCTACATCTTTGGCCTGGGGCACCCATATCATGAGATCCAATCATGAACCCGTTGCAAAGGCAACCCTGTCGGGAACTATCACGACCCCTTCATTCCCGTATATGTGGACCACTTACCCCTGGTGTTGTGAGCACGGGGCAAACGATTTCCAATGTATTCCACCAGCAACCGATAGGGATAATTTCCCGTTATAGAACGAAGGGCCGCTTACGAATGATCTTTCACCACGATATTGTGGATCATCGAGACCCTGAAACGGGCATCAACAGGATATCCCCGATGCCAGTCCATCATTATATGCCCTCGTGCGCATGATTCCCGCACTATATTTCCCGCGCAGGTGTTCCGGATTATTGGAAGATCCCGGAATCGTGTGTGTGATAAATGGTTATACAAATGCTTTAAACTTTCTTTTATGTCCGGTATTAACAATTAGGGATCTCATTGACTCCTGTGAGGGCCTGCAGACGCGTTTTGGTTGAATTTTCTCACCGTACAACTAGTAGTTTCAACCACTCTGCAGCGCTTATTTGATCATTAAAAATGGTATCAAGATCCCGTGGTGTTTTTTTCTCTCGATGAAAGGCCGTGGAGAAAAATGGAAAGCAGTTCCTAGTCACACATTTTACCATTCCGGCAGGAATCTATCATATGTTCCAGGGCCTCTGGATTTGCCACCCCGTTGATTGACAGGAGGATATGGCTGCCGGATGATGCCGTGGGATCGGTCGTCAGCAGGTCTACCGTTGCGAAGCCGAAAATACGCTGGAACGGACCTTTCCGGGTGCTGACCCTGTGTACCTGGTCACAGGCTATGCTGGTTGTTTTTTTGAACAGGACGCCCCGATACCGGGTGATCAGCCCGGATGTGAAATGGTACCGGATCGAAGTGTAATATTTCCGGACCCAGGCAAGCGCAAATAGGACGATGAAAAACGCCGCGACTGAAACAGGAAGACTGACCGTTGGGGGGTATACGACGCTTATTACCATAAGGAATGGCATAACAATTGCCCATACCACGAAAAAGAGATAGGT
>JBAXTR010000124.1:0-6496 GCA_037130095.1 Methanomicrobiales archaeon | reverse complement strand
CCGAAAAAGAGATACCATCCAGTACCCGTGAACCCTGGAAATTTTTTGTCACCGAGCGAACTTCAATACTGTTATTATTACTCATCAGGCACCCGGGTCCCCGGATCTCTCCCCGGGATAACGCCCGGGAAACGCCAAAGGAAGACCTTGCTGAACTATCTATGTGACGTCTGTTTATTTAATACAAATTTTTCCCCAAAACCTCTTGGGTATTGCTCTGATACCAATCCCCATATAGAATGAGCGGGAACAAATTCATCGGGATGATATGCAAATGAATGATGCCGGTGCGGGAGCAGGTTACGGGAAAGCAACGTTTGCCGCCGGGTGTTTCTGGGGTGTGGAAGTGGCATTCCGCAGGATGAAAGGGGTAATATCTACGAGAGTGGGCTACACCGGGGGGCACATGGAGAACCCGGCGTACCGGGATATCTGTACGGATACAACCGGGCATGCGGAAGCGGTGGAAATCACGTACGATCCTGCAGTGTTGTCATACGAACAGCTGCTTGCTGAGTTCTTCAGGATCCATGACCCGACAACCCCTGATCGACAGGGCCCTGATTTCGGGAGCCAGTACCGTTCCGCGATTTTTTACCATGATAATACACAACGTCTATCGGCTGAATCTGCTATTATGCAGCTTGAAAAGAATGGTCGCTACCGGCAGCCGGTTGTGACCCAGGTTGTTCCTGCCTTGGAATTCTACGAGGCCGAGGAGTACCACCAGCAGTACTTTGAGAAGAACAAGGGTGCCCGGTGTCATAGTTAGAAAAATATAGGTACTAAATTAACGACACAACAGATAGTAACGATAAAAACCTGATTTTAAATCCTTTTTTATGTTTTATCCGGATTCTTGTGACTAAATACCCGATTACCAGAATGAGGATTGCCCACAGGATGCCTCCGACCAGGCGATCGGAAATCGCACCATAAATAATGAATGCTGCAGCGAAGCCGTAGAGCCAGAACGGGATCCCTATCTTATTGTCGATAATCCGGTACCGTACTTTCCCTGGGTGCTTTTCAGAGTTTGAAAGGTAGTACCCGGTATTTTTTACGTTTCCTTCCAGGTTGCTCTCCTTTATGGTTTTTATGTAATCCAGAATTTTTCCCGCCTCATCATTACGACCGAGAATTTTGTAAGTGATGGCAATGTTGTTCAGGGCGTCTGTATAGGTATGGTTGATTTCCACCGCGTTCTCATAACATTGCATGGCGAGATCGAAATTTTTCTCCCTGAAAAAAGAATTTCCCATCGATTTCCATATTACCGGGTCATCCGGGTCCGGTGTGTAGTCAACATCCCGAAGAAATGACCTCATCCTTTCGTAATCGCTCAACGATAAAGCCCTGTTCCTGTAACGGGCCGTTATATTTGCCAATAGGCCGTCCCCCCCCGAAGACATACGTGTCAATAGGTATCATGGGCTATTAATTTTTCGGAATAACTATTGAGACCATAACGTCAGATCATCGTGAATATCCTTGTCACTCATGCAGGTAAACGGGGTATCATTAAATCGGCAATAATATGCACGTTTTGCATAAAAAACAGCAGTGATGGCAAAGAGCGTAACATGCCCCCCAAGATGTATCACTATTGATTTAGGTGGGTTATCGTAGGGATGTGGTTTTTGTCACTCCCCTTGTTCGCAACAAAACCCGCAGACCCGTATATAACCATCAACCCACCCTTTTACAATGAGCCTTTCGCTGAAGGCACATCCGGTGCAAGCCTGGCCTTAACCGTGTGTTGGATTTTCCATTTCTCCATGGAGCACACCGGTGACGGGTTATCATGATAAGGCAGTCCGGGAGAATCCCGTTATTTTAGGTCCCGGCACAGGTACGCCTTTTTGTTGCCGTACGGTTCAGGCATTCGGGTTCTCTCTCCCCCTGTTTTACACTATCCGGGTCATCCCTGCGGTATCTGACCTGGCGTGCATCTTCAAAGTTCCATTCCTCCGCGATCAGGCGGTTCTCCCGTAATTTCTGGATGGCATACCTGACTGTGCGGGGAGAAAGCCCGGTCAGTGTGATAATCTCCTTGTTCGTGAAGGCCTTGCCCGCACTGAGCAACGAGAGCACTATCCATGAGGAAGGTGGCAGTTTCATTGTTTCTTCTCCTCAAATCAGCCGGTTCCGGGACTTGCGGTATCCCGGACGCTTCGGCGGTATTGCATGAGTACTAAGAAGATCCCGGGTATAAAAAAATAAGAAGATATATGGGGTTCATTGGTTGAACTGTACGGTTATAGCCTGTTATATGCTCAACCAAAAAGGATTTTAACTCCATTTCTTTTCTACTGTCTTGCAAAGGTGACCTGCGCATAACCCCGGTACCCGGCGATGGACCGCAGTTATCCGTGTCTGCCTGACACGGATAGTCCTGTCAGCCTTCCGGCTTATCGTGCACGGTAACCTCACCATTCAGTGCCGTAATTACCCTGATACGTTGAATCGCCTGTTCAACCAGCATGTCGATATCAATCTTCTCTTCGGCTGCAACAACCTCTGCGAGGTTCGCTCCTGTTGATGGCATCGCCGGGACAGCCCTGCAGCAAAGGTCGCCGGGTTTCTGGTTGAAGGTGCCGATCCGGCGGGCGACCGTGACAATGTCTGCCTTATCATAGGTCACGAGCGGCCTGATAACCGGGACATGTACTGCCGATGATATGACCGCGAGGTTGGAGAGGGTCTGCGAAGCGACCTGGCCTAAGTTTTCTCCTGTCACAATCACCTGTGCATGTTCCCCCGGCATGAGTTTTGCAGCAACACGGAGCATGAACCTCTTGCAGATAACACAGATGTAGCGCTGGGGGACACCTTTTGACATTGCATCGTAGAGCGGGGAGGAGTCCACAACAAGCATCCGGAGCGGGAACCCCTTTACCCAGAGCGACAATTTCCTGTGATTTTCTATTGCACCGGCGGCGGTCGCACAACCTGCCCATCTTCCTGCATCCATGTTAAGATGGACTATCCCGCACCCCCGCTTCATCATCAGCCAGGAAGCGACGGGAGAATCGATCCCGGCTGAAATCAGGCCCAGTGCATTTCCCTGCGTACCGAACGGGAGGCCCCCGGGTGCCCCGATCCGGTGGTCGTAGACAAACCCACCGTTTTCACGTGCCTCGATAAAGACCTCGTATTCAGGGTGGGTGAGGTCAACTACCGCTTCCGGCTGATCATCGAGCAGTACACCCCCGATGACCCTTCCAAGTTCCTGGCTGTCCGGCCCACCTGAACCTTTCTGCCGTTTCGCCCTTACGGCAAACCGCATCCCTGCCTTGAGGTGTTTCTTCCCGAGAGCCCTGGCCGCGTTTCCAAGTTCTTCAGGTGTGTTTCCGGTGATCGTGGCAACGCTGACATCAACAACCCCGAATACCCTCGCTATCTCGGAAGCAATCTTACGCGGTTCATCACCGTAGATGAGTATTCTTCCCCGCGGTGTTTCGTACCGGAAGGCCAATCCTGCGGTATCAAGTGACTTCCTGATGTTCCTGATGAGCAGACCGATGAAATGTCGTTTAACCGGCTCACTTTTCAGGAAGAGCTCCCCGTACCGGACCATTACCACCGTCTGTTCTTCCATGCGGACCACATTACCCCAGGCCAGGGACCCGACCCGTCCTGTCTTCCGGGATTGTATGTAACTTATCTGCCTTGTAAGTTTGTCCCGTTGGTATTTCCGGAACAGCCGGGTTTCCGGGGATTCGCTCCCTGGGCCATGTCGGCCATATACTTCCCATATCGTGGAACCTGGTGTTTATACCATCACAGGATCCCCCCAAATCCTGCCCAGTATGCCTGATTTTATCAGCTCTATACAGAAAATTCTTTAATTGGCGAGAATTAAGTTGTACAGAATGGCAAAAAAAGCAAAATCGGCCACTCCACCTGAGCCGATGAAACTGTTCTATATATTCTATAACCAGGAACGCTGGGATAACTGGCTGAACCGCCTGAGAGAGTCTGATTTTGACGTGGCTGAAGATGCAGAGGAGATGCCTGAGGGGTTTCGGGCCCTCTATAATTTCGGCCAGGATATCACCGTATCAGTCCTGAAAATTATTAAGCTCTACCAGAATGGCAGGTTCCCGAAGGAAGAGACCCTCGGCCGGCTTGCCCAGGTGGAATCCGTGATCATGTCCGAGGCCCCACAGGACCAGATCGAAGAGATCGTAGAATCGCTCCAGCTCTCTATGCTTGTCCTTTTCGCGTCCTGCCGGATGTTCATCGAGGGCGGGTACCCGACCGACATCAAGGTCCTCGTAAAGGATGGAAGAAAAATGATCGATGAGGACATGGAAAAAGCCCTTGGTATTGCAGCCAGTATCGGCGCCAATGTTATCAACGGGGCTACCTGCTGTGGGAAGTATGTCAAGGACGATATCGAACAGCCGACCCTCTTCGATGAATGGTTAATCGAGATCGAGACGATGAACGAGTCGATGACGACCCTGAAAAACTTTGACGAGGAAACCGGAGAAGAGAGTTGATTGCTGAAAAGGCACGGTTCAGAAGCGCAAAAAAGATTGAACGCCTTGTGGGGTACCGGTTGCCGATGTCGGCGTTTCATGGTACGACCCTTGAGGCGATATCAGCCCGGTTAAATTTTGATTACCTTGACCCGGCTGTCAGGGCCCAGCTCCTCTCATTTTTCGACGATTTTCTTAAATGTGACTGTAAAGAGTCCCCGCTCTGTGACTGCCCGGCAAAAAAATTTGCGACCCTTGTCATTGAGCTCCGTGAAAGGGGCCTCGAACACCGGCAGATCAGCAGCTATTTGCTTGACGAATACGGGATCGAGATGTACCCTACAGATCTCCTGTCGTTTCTTGAGGATTCTGTCCATGTACTGGAGGCGATCCGCGATATTGCCGGGCTCGATAAACGGGATGAGCTTGAGCAGAAGGCAGATGAGCATATCGCCCTGATAGCGCGTTAACCGTCTTTTTCTTCCATCTTTCCCTGCATTACCTGATATATTCGGATTTCGGTTTATGCCAAGCTGTTATTGCCGGAGATCTTGCTGGACCTGACACTCTACCGGGTACCCTGGTACTCGTTACCGGAAACGAAAGCTCATCACCCCTGCAGCATATATGGTTGAAGGAGTACCTTTCCCATGGCACGCGAACTTGATGAGAGGGATATAAAAATCCTGCGCATTCTTGCGCCGGAATGCGAAGAAATGATCTGTTCAGGCTCTGGGGTGGAGTTCCGCTCTATCCTGCCACCTGTTGCGAACCATTATTCAAGGAGTGAAGAGGACTTCAAGCACCGCCTGATGAGGCTCACCGATGATGACCTTTCTTACCTGGTTGGAAAAATGCGGACAGGAGATGAGAGTGTTACCTGTGTTCCGCCGGAATATGCCGATGTCCTGATCGGGGAAATTGCTTCCCGCGAGGGAAAAGATGTGGCCCTCGAAATCCTTCATATCTATGAGACTGCGGATGAATGCTAGAAGGGAATGGAGATAAGGACGAAATCCCGGCAACGGTTACAAGCCGGGTCCGGGAGGTCCTTGCACGGAATATTGCTGCCCGGAACCACGGGCTCTCGCCCACGCAGTTCGCCAGAGCAGTTACATCCCTCCATTCCTCTTTGATCGCTGCAAGACTTCTTGAAGAGGCAGGGGTTTTCAGGCACGGTTCCGTTAAAGAGGAGACCCGGATAAAAGGTCTCATGGAAGGGCTTTCGTCGTTATTCGGCGGCACCACGGGAGAAGACGGCGGGCCCCTGACGTGGTTGACCGGGACAGATTCCCTGACTTGGCCTGACCTTTCAACATGCCGGAATCTCTTTATTGACCCGAAGGTCACAAACAGGCTGGTTTCATTAACCCACGAGAAAAAATTTTACGATGAATGGCCGGATGTATGGTCGGATGCACACGAACGCTCGCTTCTGGCGTTTTTGCGGTGTTCAGCCCGGCTATCCCATGACGGGCGCATGGTCATCGGGGAGCAGTCCACGTATCCCGCGAGTCCCATGGTACCTCTGCTACCTCCCTGTTTCATACAGCAGGTTGCGGGCGAGCTTATCCTCCCCCGGTTAGCGGGCAAGACTCCAAAAAATGCAGGGTTACGGCTTATTGACCCTGCCTGCGGGACAGGGCGTGTCCTCCTGGCAATGTATCAGGTCGTTTCCGGCTGGCACCTCTCATGGTACCGTGAACACCTTGTCCCGCTTCTCGAAGAAGGTCGTGACCCTGCTTCCAGGAAAGTGCAGGCTACGCTCCCGGTAATTGTCACTACGGATAGCCATACGGGTTTTCAGCGGTTCGGTACCCTTCCGCTTCCGGTTTACCAGTTGCCGGATGGCCGGTGGGAACTCACATGGGATGAAAAAGTCCGTATTCTCGGGGGCTCCCTGTATGGTATTGACAACTACCCGGCTGCGGTTGAAGTCACCCGGTTGTCCATACTCTCATTCCTGCTCAATACTCCCGGATGCCATACCCCAGATTATGGAGATCTCC
>JBAXTR010000123.1:0-6582 GCA_037130095.1 Methanomicrobiales archaeon | reverse complement strand
GGTAAAGAGAGGTGGGGGCCCCCGCTACGAGTGAAGGAATGGCAACGTAATGCCGTCCGCCATTTAATTGCACAACATGAGACCCTCGACAATGATATCTGGCAATTGAAAAACCGGCGGAATAACCTCTCCGAAATGGAGAAAGAAGAACAAAAGAGGCTTTCAGAACTCATACTGTCGGAATTGAATTCAAGAGCAGCAGAAGATCTGGAGAAATCACTTTTTCTTGATTTTGAAATCTCCCGGAGCAGGGCTAAAATTGAGGACGTAAGAAAACGTATCCGGGAGAAGGACACCGTTGTACTTTCGATGGAAAAAGTGAAACTAGAGGTTACCATGTGCCTGAAAGCGTATATCAGGGGGGGAAATCCCCGGTTGCCAGTTAAGAAGTATATCCGGGGATTGTTTTTCGATTTGAGATAAACCTGGGGTCTATCATTTTCGTGCCTGCAGACCGTGAACTCCTGCTTCTGGAGTAGAGTGTATCCTATCTATACTGAGGCACCCGGTAATGGTTTTCCCTGGTATATTGTCTGGCGAGCGTCCCTGAAATTAAACTTTTCAATGATGAGGTGGGCTTCTTTTAATTTTCTGATTGCGTACCTGACCGTTCTTGGGGATATATTTGTCATCTTAACGATGTCCTTGTGTGTCATCGGGTCTCCTTTCTCCAGGAGAGATAATACGGTCTTCGATGATGGGGGCAGATGTAGTTCTGGCATACATACATGGTAACAGCGTTAACACTTAAGGTTGTCGATTGTTCCGATCCTGAAACTCGTGCAGATACTTATGCAGACCGGGACACCGTACAAGAGAGGTGAGGGCAGACCTCACATTTTAGGTAAAAATCATTAATAGTTAGGAAATTACAATCCTGCAATCACAAGATAGTGGTATGGTCCGGCGTCAGTTGTTGAAATTATTCGAAAACCAACTGATTCGATCATAGTTGTAGCTTTTAACAAGGAAAATCGCTTTTCCAGCGGAGGACCGAATTCCATCGGTTGATCTTTCCAGTCAAGGTCTATCATGATTCCGTCTGGCTTCAGCATAATTTTTGCATTCCTGAGAACTTTTTCCGGATCATCGAAGTCATGGAGATCGATGCCAAAAAAAACCATGTCTGCACAGCCTTCGCATATTACGGTATCTTCACCAGAACCTGTCACCGGCTTAAGATTAGCGAGTTTCTCTTCCCGTACCTGTAGATCCAGGTTGCTAATGGCCTCCTCGTTTACATCATAAGCGAAAACACGCCCGTCAGCCCCAACCAGGTGTGATGCAGGTACTGAAAAAAAGCCTTCACCACATCCTATATCAATAAAGGTCATACCGGGTCTTAGTCCTGCACTGGTAAGGATTTCTTCCGGATCCTGCCATTGCCTTCTCTCCTGATCATTTGATTTAAACCGACGTTTCATCATAAGTACCTCTCATATTACACCGTACCCTCAGCAGGAAAATGTATCAAATTATGCCGGTATTCTATCCTGTCGATAGCATGAGATATAATCTGGTAAGAATACCATGGTTGTTTTAAAACTTTCATTATTGGCCGGATTAATCCGTGCACGTAATAAAATTCGTTTACAGATACGTTCAAGTATCCTGAATGCATCAATGAAAATTATGTATGATATTGAGAGCAGCAAAAAAATGGAAAACGGCATCGTGGTCTTTTATATCCTGAAAGGTGAAAAAAAATTTGAATCTTTTAATTACCAGGAGCTTATTGACCAGAAAATAAATGCCCTGGACCTGCTTGAACACCCTCACCGTTATCGAGTTGAGAGCGAATCTCATGCCGTGATCACAAAGGATGAATGACTACTACCTAAACCCAATTTCAACCATTTTTCAATGTGAACCGGTGTATAATTCTACGTGAACAACTGATTTTTCAAGGTTCTTTTAATCGTAAAAATTGTACCGTATCGTTTGGGTTTGATTTCGCCCGTTATACAACCGTTATTTAAATTTTCCGGGGATCATTGGGCCCCTATCACTTGCGGAACGCCCGTTTTTTTTTATATTTCAACAGTGAGGTCATCACTTGCAACAATCAGGCCCGGGAATTCCGGCTCAAACTGTTTTTTTACCCTTACCCTGTCATCAGGAGACCTGTAGACTTCAGCACCGAAATGGATCAGTGCAAGCTTTTTAGCATGTGATTCCCTGGCTATCCTTATGGCGGTTTCCGGGTTAAGGTGTGGCCATTCCGGGCTTTGCTCTCCTGGCAACAACCCGCATTCGGTAATGAGCAAGTCCGCATCCCGTGCGAGAAGTACTGCATTGTTACAAAATCCTGTATCTGTGCAGTATGTGATAACCCTGTTATCGATAACTATCCGGTACCCGAAACAGGGTACCGGATGCAGGAGCAACCGGCATTCAACCGAAAAAGGAATATTATGCTCTCCTTCTGCTAATTCAGTGAAATTGACCTCATATGGTAATTTTGCAAATGGTACCGTGAAGGGTTCCCTGATAAGCGAGTTGAGGACTTCTGTTGTTCCTGGTTGCCCGCAGATATTCAGTCCTTTCCTGAATCGGAATTTGACAAGCGTGTGAAGGCCTGTAATATGGTCCAGGTGGAAGTGGCTGATAAACAGGTACACGGGTTTTTCCTGGCTTATGTAATGATCTACCTTCGCGATGCCGTTACCGGCATCAAGGATAATATCATACTGTTCAGACTGGACAAGTACTGAGCAGGTATTCCCTGTAAGAGTATCATACCATCCATTGGTCCCCAGGAAGGTCACGTTCATGTATATCTTCGTGTGGCGGGCAGGGCAAAAAAGATTGAGATGAACCGGGCAACCAATCACCAGGATGATTGATAAGGAATGTACCCCGCCAGTTATTTCCCTGGTGTCGACCTGTAAGGGAAAAATAGTAATCACTTTCCTTTAAGTCAATAGTGATATGCTGACAAAACCTGTGAAACCGGTCTTTCTCCTAATGAATGAAGAAATAGAATTTTTTCCTGCCTTCAACCCGGTAATCATCCGTACTGATATCCGGTGATTACCCTCTGTTGGAGGGACAAATTATCCCCCCATTGTGCTGGCAGTTACTATTTCGTTAATCCGGAGATCTGTGACTGGATTGTATTGATAAACGATGTGATTGCACTAATTATGCTTTCAACCGGGCCACCAGCACCCCTGATGCTGATATCCAGAGGTACCCGTACCAGGCTGGATCCACTTTTCGCATTTACTAACACTTTTGCATTGATCCCGCCTGGCAGATTTGATGGGATCTGAAGTGTATATGAAAAGGATCTTGGATATGGTCCCTGATATGTTCCCGCATTTATGACCGTCTGGTACCCTGCAGATGAAACATCAAATGAGAAATCAATTGGATCGGTAAACGTTGCAGGTGCATTAATCATCACGTTGTAGGTTATCGAACCACCTGGTGCAGCCTGGGCACTTACTGGTGTGATATCGATACTGTAGGGTGCTGCTGAAGCACCCCCGATCAACAGGCAGCATATCAAAAGGAGCAGAATATACCTGTGATTTGCCAGAATTTTTTGGTACATATTTTTTGATGATTATTTACGCTCATAATACTATCGGTAATAGGGACTCCCGCTTAATTACCGCGTAACCGGATTAAAAAATTTGTATTGTGGTTATCCTCGCAGGACATCACATTCTTCCTGCTATGACCTCCGTAATACCAGGACGAATGCAATGATACCTGCAAATAACACTGTTGTAACCGGGAACGTCGCCTTTGTCGGTAATGTCTGTGTTCCCTTGGCACAGCGTGTCTCTTCGTGTTCGAGGTCGACCGTTGCGTTTGACAATCCCGGCCAGGGAAGATCATAATCAGGGTTGATGGCAATCGAGTGTCGGAAGGCATCAGTCGCTCCATAACAATCTCCCTTATCTGCAAGGATGCCACCCTTCACGTGGAGGTAGTAGGCATTATCGGGGTCAATCTGGATAGCTTTCCCGATTGTATCCTCAGCGGCTGAAAGATCCCCTGTCGTCCGGAGTGCAGAAGCTTTCAGGGCATACGCTGTGGCATATGAGGAGTTTAATGCAATAGCAGAGTCCGCATCGTGTATGGCATCCACGGTCTTCCCCATCGCGAGGAACCCGTAACCGCGGTTCGCAAACCTCACCGGCCGGGTGTCATTAGGTATTGCCATGCTGACTAACTCTACAGACTCCTGGTAATGCCCGGTTTTCCTTAAGGCATAGGCCTGGAGACAGAGTAATTCAGGGTTGTAAGGATAAAAATAAAGTCCCACATTTGTACTGTTGATCACCCCGCTCCAGTCCTTTTCTGCCATTAGGGCTTTTCCCTGGTCTTCATAATCTGTCGCATTTTTTACTGCAGTGACTCCTGTCTTTTCTGGACTGCCGTCTGTCAACCCGTAAACAGGAATGCAGAAAGCGACAATCAGGATGAAAAAAATGAAAACAACTCTTGCATATAGTGAAAAATCATGGCTACCTGACCGGGCTTGCAACATAGCATATAATTTTGGTCCCAGGGTAAAAATAGATTTATAACTACCTGTTACAATCAAAAAACGAAAATTTTCCCCCATTTTTTTGGGAAATTACCATCCAGGGTACTTGGTTGAAATTATCTTTTATTTTGCGAGTGTATACATCGCCCGGGCGTAAATTTTTGCGATTAATACCAGCTCTTCACACCCTGCGGACTCATCAGCGGCATGTATATTATTAGCCTTACCAGGGAAATACGGGCCGAATGCAACTATGTTGGGTAATCTCCGTGCATAGGTTCCACCCCCTATCGACACGGGACCGGCGGAATCACCTGTAACATCATTATAGATGTCAGCTAATGTCCTGATCAGGTCAGACCCAGGCGGATAATGGAGTGGTGGCTGATGTTTCCTCACCGTAACGATGACCCCCTGGTCATGTAATGTCTTTTCGATATGTTCCAGGACGTTCTTCACCGGTTCCGTCACAGGGTACCTGATATCAATAGACAGGGTAAAGTCCCCCTCAGTATAGCGTACCATGCCTGCATTCATCGTCAGGTGGCCTGAGGGTATATCTGCCAGATCAATGCCGAATTCCTTACCTGTTGTGTCCATCCCGATATTTTTCTGAAGGAACCTTATTATCCTGCAGATTTCCACCGGATAAAACTGGAGGGTCGAAAGAAAACCCGTTATCTCCATGATAGCGTTTTTTCCGAGATGGGGCCTGGAAGCATGGGATGAAACTCCTTCTGAACGGATGATAACGAGGTTGTCATCCTGTTCTGCGGAGATGGAAAATCCTGATACGTTCGCGAATTCATTACACTTCCAGATGAGGTCAAGGGGGGAGGTGGTCCTGATTTTGGCAAGAGCCCGCCCCGGGACCATATTAACCGCCTCACCTCCCGTGAGTGATACGAGGACGTCGTTGCCGGGTCTCAATGTACCCGGCGAAAATTTCCTGGAAATATCGAGATGCAGAATCCCCTTTTCGGCAAATACTACCGGGAAATCTGAATCGGGTGTGAACCCACAAACAGGCGGTTTTTCTTTTGACAGGTAATATGCAATATCAAGGTCCCCGGTCTCTTCATCGGCACCAAAAATTATCCTGATCCGCCTGGTGAGGGGCGTACCACTCTCCCGGATCGCTTTAAGGCCGTATAACGCTGAAATAATGGGTCCCTTGTCATCAAGGACTCCCCTTCCGAAAATCCTCCCATTGTGAATGATGCTGCTGAACGGGGGGAACGTCCAGTGATCTCCTTCAGGAACGGTATCAACGTGGCCGAGGACAGCGATGTAGTCCTCACCAGCACCATATTCTGCAAACCCGGTATAATTATCAAGATTTTTTATGAAAAATCCCATAGAGCCGGCTATATCCAGTGCTTCCTGCAGGGCATCCGCCGGCCCCTGCCCAAATGGTTTTCCTTTTTCCGGGTCTCCGGCAACACTCCGAATTTTTACCAGTTTCCGGACCGATTCCATCAGTTGAGACTGGTCCCTCTCGATACATTTGTCGAACGTGGAATACAATTCTCTGTTCTGTTCCCGGTACATTGCAACCCCCTGCAGGAAAACCCGTGAAATGGTTACTCTGAATGTATGATATCTATTTCTACGCGAATATTGACGGAAAATTATCACAAGATGGGAATGAGGTTCTTTTCTGAACCTGCAAATCAGGGAGATATCATGTTACTCATGAACCATAAACCCCGGAGGTCAACCCGACACTTTCTGGCATATTATCAACCTTTAATGAGCGCATGAAACGATTAATCATTGTTGCGGGTGGTTTGATGGTTACAAATTCAGGTGCTCCCGTTTATGGATTTGAAACCTGAATCCTTTACATTTGTACCAGATACTAAAATTAAGGCCAAATATTGTGTAAAATTAATCCTCTATTTAAGGTGAAGGGCTCGGATTATATGTACGACCATAATGTATTTACGTCATGAAGTGACAGGCTGAACCTGATTAGTTACCGTCCCGATCGCCATTTGACCCCTAAAAACAAGCCGAAACACCGATATATTTATATACTTAATATTATATTTACTATTTGAGGTATTTACAATGGC
>JBAXTR010000122.1:0-6628 GCA_037130095.1 Methanomicrobiales archaeon | reverse complement strand
CTCTACTTCCTGTTCGTAATTAAAATAAGAGATTTTCCCTGTATTAATAGCCTTACTCTGTAATCCTTACTGAAACCGGAAAAAAACGAGGGATGCGGAAATTTACCGTAAAACAAACGAGTACCCCTTTACCGAATGATTTTTAAACCTCACAATGAATTAGATTTTACACGTGAACAAATATCTCCTAATCCTGAGACAACTCTCCAAGGCACTCACGATCATTATTGGGATTGGAATTGCCCTCCCTCTCATTATTGGTTATATTTTTGGAATCCCTCTCGGGAAAATTCTGGCGTTGATCGGTTCCACGTTAGCCCTGCAGGCGACGGCATCACCTGTCGGTGTGGGACTTGATCTCCCTCCTGGCATAATCATGGTGGTAATGATTTGTTTTGCCCTTGGAATGGTCCTCGGAATATACGAAATACTTGATACCATGGCATTGACCTCCCCCAGGGTAAAAGGATGGCTGGACAAGACCGAGCAAAAGATGAGTAAGTTAAAGAAATTTCACAAATATGGTGCATTCGCCTGCATTTTTATCTCGTGGATCCCCGGGCTCGGGCTTTATTCCACCCCGATGATTGCATGGGTACTCCGGTGGAACAAGTGGCTGTCTATACTCTGCACGGTATTCGGATTCTCTATTGTTACCGTTTTCTTCATGCTGCTTACAATGGGGATTATCTCATAGGATACGCAACCGGCCCGGGGTGGCCTGTGGCGGACGCCCTAAATAGGCAGGTGTCCCTCAGGAAACCTTCCAAAACTTCCCTGGCGAACGAGCAAGAAAAGTTTAATGAGACACTGTGATGAGAGCGACTCAAAAAGGATTAGACTCTCAACCGGTTCATCAGGTTCCTGTTACGCGAAACAATTGTGCCCGAATTAATATAGGTGTTTGAATCAGTATACCCTATACGATAGTTGTCCCGTAAGGTGTAGTTACCCAGGTGTCTGTATGAAAGAGATCAGAATTGCACAAACCCGGACCGATGGTAAGATATCGATTGACATATGGTTTAAGACGCTTGACCAGCTGTTTGATGCGTCCGATCCATTTCCGTTTCCGGAAAAGGAATTGACGGACCAGGCTGAAAATTCGATATTTGAGTCTGTCCTCGATTTATATCTACGGAAAGATATCTGTCTCATATTACACATCCCGAGTGGCAGTGTTACTCCCGGTGACGAAGACCAGCTGGCGAATGCCGTGAGGCGTCATTTCTCATTCCGCCTTGATGACCTTGTACGTGAAAAAAAGTCTTCCTGGAGAGAGGGGCAGGTAAGTGTCCTTATCGCCCTGATAAACGCATGTATCGGCGTCTTTGTATTTTATATCTATTTTCAGGACCCCACACCACCGTTTCTCTCCTCTCTTATTTTTGGTGTCTTCGTAATCATGAACTGGGTGACAATCTGGGACAGTTACGAGTATTTCCTTTATGACTGGCGAAAACTCTGGAGAAAATACAGGGTATATGAAAAACTGACCCGGGTGAACGTGGTCGTTCGACAGACATACTAGGGCCGTACCTTACCTATTGGGATTAAGATACACGATTTCCAGGGAATAGAAATTGCAGGGTTTATTAAATCCTGCGGTTACTCATCCGATTATTAAATAATGCTTAAATAATAGCGGAACAACCTTCAATTTACCGTAATAAGTGGGTTAGTGATGAAAATGAAACGAGAATTCGTGGTATTACTTCTATGCCTCTGCTTCGCATTTGTCCTGGTGGCTGGATGCACAACGCCAACGTCGACCCCTGCTGCGACAACCGCGAAACCAACAGCGGTGGCAACACCCGTAACCGTTACCTCGTCCCCGACGGCTATGCCAGACCTTGTCGGGAACTGGACGGGGAACTCAAGAGGTTTCGAGGACTCCTCAGGGTACCAGGACGTTGATGAGGTCATCATGATGAACATTGTCGAACAGACGGACCACCTCTTTAAAGGACAGCTGTCCTTCCCGTTAAACGGGATAGTGAAAACGAAGGAATTTGCCGGGGTCCTCGGTGCCGATGGTAAGACCATTGAAGAGGTAGAGTTCCCGGACGGGTTCAGCGACGGGGTTGTCATATCAACTGACGAGATAGAACTGATCTTCAGGGACCAGGCCAAACCGTCCACCATTACAATCGATTCCCTCAAACGGTCGACAGCTGCCAGCAAGGCTGCCACTCCGGCGGTTTCGGCTATACCCAACCTCCTCGGGAAATGGAACGGGACCTCCACAGGATACATGAAAACATCAGGGTACCAGCCCGCCCGCGATGTTGTAAGCGTTAACATCACCGAGCAGAAGGGCCGCCTCTTCAAGGGACAGGTCTCCTACGTGATGAACAAGACCCTCGTTTCGAAAGAGTTTGCCGGGGTGTTCGACTATAACGGGCAGACCTTTAAAACCGTTGAGAGTCCTGACGGGTTCAGCGACGGTGTTGTCATATCAGCTGACGAGATCGAGCTCATCTTCAGGGACAATGCTGACCCGTCGAGGGTTGTCATCGACCTGCTGAAAAGGTCTGCAGCGTCCAGCCAGGTGGCCATCCCTGCTGGTTCATCCATGCCAGGTCTTATCGGGAACTGGTCAGGGATTTCATCAGGCTTCAAGCGAACCGCATCAGGGTACCAGGTTATCCAGGGCACCATGACCATGAAGGTCACCGAACAGACTGACCGGCTCTTCAAGGGACAGGTTGCCTACGTGATGAACGGGACCCCGGTAATGAAGGAGTTTGCCGGGGTGTTCGGCCGTGACGGGAAAACCATCGAAACGGTTGAATACCCGGACGGGTTCAGCGACGGGGTAATCATATCAGCAGACGAGGTCAGGCTGGTCTTCAGGAGCACGTCCAATCCGTCGGATATTGCCATTGATATATTTAAACGGTCATTGTAGGGATTATCAAAGGGAGGGGCAGAGCCCTCAATATTTCCCTTTTTCTCCTGCCAGGGACCATCCCTGCGTTAAATTTCCTCTTTCTTTTTTATAGACCTCGAGGGGGGATCATTTTTTAAAAAAAGGTATGATCTAATCTATTTCTCGTAATCAGCGGTAATTTCACCCGATTGAATCGTATCAAGGAACCTCTCGCAATCATGTTCGGCCTGGTACGCATAAAGTCCCGCAAACGTCCCGATCGCCCTGTCAAATACATCTGTTTTTCCGAGGTATCCCGAGATCATCGAGGCATCCCCTGATCGGGCATGGGCCCGGGCCAGGGTCCAGCCACATATTTCGGCATACCTGGAGAGTTGGAGTGGTAACATAGTGGTAACATCCAGGGAGAATTTCATATCCCTGAGCTGTCGGATATAAAAGTGGAGTCCCCGTTTACCCGTTGTCCACCCGAGCATCAGGTCACTCGCTGACTGCATCAGGCGCTGACCGACAACGACCCGTTGTCCGGGGTTGTCGAATTCACTTTTTCCAGCAAATGGCTCCAGGATCGAAGGGCGTGCCTCTTTGATCTGGAGGAGCAGGGGGTCATTCTCTTCTGCCATCATGAGTACGACACCACACCGCATACCGACGCTGCCAACACCAACGACTTTGTATGCGAGGTCCTCAATCCGGTAATGGTCAAACAGTAAACGGCGTTCATGAGGCAGGGTTTCGCGATAATTCTCCAGGGCTTTCAGGAAAAATTCGGGGTCAAAATCATCAGCGGAGGGATGGTATACCACTGGGATATCGTCTTTAATGAGCCGCTTTCCGTTCTGGATCTTGGTAATTTTTGGAAATACAAACTCTGTTACGCTTGCCCTTGCCTGCTGGGCAATCCTCTGCCGGTTTTTCTTTGCTTCGGTATCCGGTGCCGATGCGATGATCGCATCCATATCAAGCCGGGCATACCACACATCGAGTACATTCATCGTAGAGAACTTCAACATCGCTTCACGATATGACCGGACACAACTCCTCGTAATATTCCTGCCGTCCTTATCGGAAAAACCATTATTCAGGGCGGCGATACAGAAACTGGCAGCAAGGCGCTTGATATCATACTCAAAAGGGGCCGGCAGGGTTTCATCGAAATCATTGATATCGAAAATCAGGTTTCGCTCGGGCGTCGCAAAAAGGCCGAAATTGGAGAGGTGGCAATCTCCACATGCCTGGACCCTGATATTGGTTGTCGGTGTCCCGGCAATATCCAGGGCATTCAGTGAAGCAGACCCGCGGAAGAAGGCAAAGACACTTTTTGACATGCGTCCGTAGCGGATGGGGACTAAGTGTTCGAGCCTTCCCTTACTTGACTCTTTTATTACCTCAACCGGGTCCGGCCGATCACCTGGCGGATTAAATTCAGCGTGGGACACCCGGGGAATTGTTTCCCTCAACGCCTTTCCTTCCTGCCGCCGCTGTTCAGATGTTTTATAATCCGTAATAAATCTCGTAATGCCAAATGCATCGCGTTTGACTGTTGTCTTGTTTTTCACGCATTCTCACACTCGAAATGTTATGAGTCCTTTGTATCAATCATGACATTCATAATAAATAGACCTATTACCTGTGGTTTGCAGAAAAAGATCTTTTTTCTCTCCATATCACACAATTCGTTGAACTGCGAAAAAATTGAACCCATAGGTAGAAAGGCCTGAAAATTATACGAATCCTGGTCCGCCTGGTGATATAGAGAATCCAATGAAAAGTCGAAATCTTAATCAACAGGATAGATAAAGTTACATTTCGATTATTATGTCTGAATCAATGACCCCTTCGCTTAACGTGACCCCCGGAACTCATGTGTTTCCGTGGTGGCTCGTACTCATTTATGGTATTATCACCCTTATTCTCGGAACTATGTTCCTGTACTACCCGTACGGGACACTCCTGGTACTGATTACGTTCCTCGGTGCGTACTGGTTTGTCAGTGGCCTGTTTGCCCTGTTCAGTCTGGCCGTGGACCGCACAAATGCCGGATATAAGATCCTCTTTGGTATTCTGGGAATCATTGCCGGTCTTGCGATCCTGTTCTATCCCTTGTACGGCACGGTAATCGTGGTTTCACTGTTCGTCATCTTTGTTGGCGTATGGGGACTTATCATGGGATTCATGGGTCTGTTCGCAGCCTTCAAGGGTGGTGGCTGGGGGGCAGGGATCATCGGGATTCTTCTGATCATCTTCGGTTGCCTGTTACTTGCAAACGTCTTTGTAACCGCGTTGATTCTTCCGTTTATCTTTGGTGTATTCGGTATTATAGGTGGAATAGCAGCCATTATCGGCGCTTTCATGATCAAGGGCCAGACAGAAAAAGCCGTCTGATCCATTTTTCAAATGCTTTTTTTTCGTCACAGTTCTTGTAATGTGCATACATGCATCACCGGGATTGTTCCCCTGCTGAAAAACGATTAGTGAACTATGACGGGGAGTGTAAAAACCCGTTGCAGGACAACTATCAGGAATATCATTGCTATCCCGATAAAAATTAAGGTAATAATCGGCCATTTCCACTTTCCTGAGACCCCAGCGAAGAATAATACCAATGCACCAAATACGGTGGTGAGAATGTAGTTGTCGCTATTCGCGTTTGCCTGCCGGACGTTATCAAGGCTTAACAACATATTGAGCTTCAACTGCTCAAGTTCACGGCTTGACTTAAGTGAGTAACTCGGTAATGAGAATGGTGTTCCCCTGGGGATATCCCCTGGTTTTGCACTTTGTAACCATTCACTAAAAGCCGGCCTGAATTCATCACGGAAACGGTCTTCGAGAAAAACCATTCTTCCTGTCTGGTTTTCACCTGCTGCCTGGACCCATGCAAGGAAGAGGTTTACATCGATTGTTCGTAACATATTGTCACTATCGGTAAGGCGAATCGATTCTCCCTGCGAGAGAGCAATAGCACCAACATTCTCCATCTGGACATTACCCCATGCGGCGGCCTCGTATACACACCAGGCTGAAGCTACAGTTGCGGTTGCAAGGAGAAGGAGTATTACAATCTCAATAATCCTTTGACTCCTCTGTTTCCCCCCTCCGGACTCTTTACCAGTATTTTTTCCAGGCCTGCCTGCACCCGCGATTTTTATAAGTGATAATATTCCCATTGGTACCTTTCCAAACAGTGCTATTCCATATGGTAAATAGAATATTGAAATCGTACGTTTTGGCCATTGATTCCCTGATTCAAAAATGCTTCATACTCCGTTGTTGCAGAGTTTTCACAGGAATTAAAAATTATTTCCATCAAAGGTAAGATTGGGGAAAAAAATCCCGGTCATGCGTTCTCCTAAATAACCAGGATTAACAGGGGGTAATTTTCCCGGTTTAACCCGTTATATTATTTCAAGGAGTAAAGCAAAATCAAATCATGGATCTCGCAGTAGCCATCCTTACCATTGCGGGGCTGGTTCTGTTTGAGACAATCACCAGTATCGATAACGCCATTATCAATGCAGAAGTCCTCAATACGATGGGTGCCCGTGCAAAGAGATGGTTCCTTACATGGGGTATGATAATCTCGGTTTTTATTATCCGGTTTGCACTGCCCTGGCTTGTTGTCTGGTTAGCAAACCCTTCTCTCGGTGCGATAGGTGCCCTGACAGCGACGTTTTCAAGCGATCCGGCAGTCGTTCAGGCGATCGAGGACTCGACAAAGGTCCTCCTGATCGG
>JBAXTR010000121.1:0-6632 GCA_037130095.1 Methanomicrobiales archaeon | reverse complement strand
ATCCGGTTAATCCACGAGACTGTTGAATATTCGAAAGATTACCAGGACATGGGGGCCAAACCTCCGACATGGCAGAACGTGAAGATGGCGTTGCTGCTCGGTTTATCCCATATATCCATGGGGAATATCCAGCACAGCATTGAAACAGAAGAACTCGAGATTGTTGCAGACCCCCTGCTGGAAAAGGCATGCCAGGGCCTCTTTGAGAACTCGATGACGCACGGGGGGCATGTCACCCGGATCCGGGTCTGGCATAAGGACACGCCGGACGGGGTTACGATCATCTTTGAAGATGACGGCACCGGAATTCCGCATGAGAAAAAAGAACGTATATTTTTACGCAATGGTGGTGACCGGGCTGCAATCCGGGGACTCTTCTTTGTCAGGGAGATTCTCGACATCACCGGGATTACCATTAAAGAGACCGGCGAGCCGGGCAAAGGGGCACGCTTTGAGATTGTTGTGCCGAAGGGGATGTGGCGGATGGCTGGGAAGGGTGAATAGATGGCTGATCCACTCAGGGTCCTCTATGTCGATGACGAACCCGGTCTTCTTGGTATCGGGAAGCTATTCCTTGAGAAAGAGGAGGCATTTGTTGTCGATACGCTTACTTCCGCGATAGCTGCACTGGATCAGCTGAAGAAGGCGCGGTATGATGCCATTGTCTCTGATTACCAGATGCCTGATATGGATGGGATTACGTTCCTTAAGCAACTCAAAGCATCGGGAAACACCATACCGTTCATCATCTTCACGGGGAAAGGGAGGGAAGAAGTGGTCATTGAAGCGCTCAACGAGGGTGCTGATTTTTATCTCCAGAAAGGCGGCGATCCAAGGGCACAGTTTACCGAACTCTCGCACAAGATCCGAGCGGCAGTGGGCCGCAAAATGGCGGATATGGCACTCCGGGAGAGCGAGGAAAAATACCGGCACTTAATCGACAACTCGAACGAGGCAATCGTTGTAGCGCAGGACGGGATGCTGAAACTGGTCAATCATCGGGCGATCGAATTTACCGGGTATTCAGAACAGGAACTACTGGCCACGTCGTTTTCTTCTTTTATCCACCCTGATGATCGGGCCCTGGTGGTGGAGCGGTACCAGAGGCGAATGAAGGGCGAGGCCCTCCCGTCCCGTTACAGGTTCCGGTTGAATTCGAAAGATGGAAACTCCAGATGGGTTGAAATCGGGGTTGTCTTAATAGACTGGGATGAACGCCCTGCCACACTGAATTTCTTAAATGATATCACCGAACGAAAAATAGCAGAAGACGCACTCAGTATCCAGCATGACCTGAGCGTGGTCCTTAATAAGTGTACCAGGCTCGATGATGCGTTCAACCAGATACTGTCAGCTGCCCTGCAAATCGAAGGGCTTGATGTAGGCGGGGTCTACATGGCGGACCCGGCAACCGGAGCCCTCGATATCGCGGCTCATCGTGGGTTATCACCGGAGTTTATTGCACACACGTCCCATTTTGATGCCAATTCTCCGCAGGTACAACGTGCCCGTACGGGTATACCTTTTTATGGGCAATATTCAGAAATCCGCCAGCCTGGTAAAGACGAGATCCGTGATATGGAACATGTAACTGCCCTCGCTTCCATTCCAGTTATGCACGAAGGAGAACTGATTTCCATCCTGAACCTGGCGTCACATACTACAGATGAAATCCCCCAATCAACACGCCATACCCTGGAGACAATGGCGATGCAGGTAAGTACTGCCCTTGTCCGTATGCGTTCCCGGAAAGCGCTTGAGGAGAGTGAAGCACGGTACAGGAATGTGGTTGAGGACCAGACCGAGTTCATCTGCCGTTTTCTCCCTGATGGAACCCATGTCTTTGTGAACGAGGCATACTGCCATTATTTCGGGCTCTCCAGGGAGAAGATTATTGGTACCCGGTTCCATCCGACAATTCATCCCGAGGACCGGAAGCATGTGGACCGGCTCATCGCTTCTCTTAATCCGGAATATCCGGTTAAGACCATCGATCAGCGGATTATCATGCCAGACGACAGCATCCGGTGGCAGCGATGGGTCGACCGTGCTATTTTTAATTCGGATGGCAGCCTGAAAGAGTACCAGTCAGTCGGTCGGGATATTACGGATCACAAGCGTGCGGAAGAAGCACTCCGTGAGAGCGAGGAACAATTACACCTTGCTGTTGATAGTGCAGACCTCGGGCTTTGGGATATGAATCTCCTTACAGGGGAGGTGGCCCATAACAAGCGCTGGACTGAGATGCTAGGATTTTCGGTGCATGAATTGGGAAAGCCGTCTGAATGGTGGGGACAACGAGTTCATCCTGATGACTATCAGAATGTCCTGGAACTGAATATGTCACACCGTGCCGGCAAAATACCTGTCTTTGAAGCAACGTACCGCATGAAACATAAAAACGGGGAATGGCGGTGGGTGCATTCACAGGGAAAGATTATCTCATGGGACAGCGCCGGAACACCACAACGCCTTATTGGAATTAACCAGGATATTACCCGGCAGAAAGAGGCAGAGGAGACATTGGTTAAAAATGCCGAAGAACTTCATGCAGCTTATGAGGAACTGACCTCTTCACAGGAGGAACTCCGTGACAATATTAATGAAATGACCAGGGTCGAACAGGCGCTCGAGGAGAGCGAGAAACGTCTGAACTTTGCTATTGAGAGTGCACACCTCGGACTCTGGGATTTAAACATCATCACCCACGAAATTGTCCACAATACCCAGTGGGCCGAAATGCTCGGTTTTTCGAGCGATGAAATGGACAAACCTTCGAGCTGGTGGCAGGAACGGGTTCATCCGGATGATTTAGCTTCTGTAACGAAGAGTAATGAAGACCATATCGCCGGGAGGGCCCCATATTTTGATTGTATATACCGTATGAAATATAAAAACGGGGAATGGCGGTGGATTCATACGCAGGGAAAGACGGCCTTGAGTGACAGCAGGGGTGTACCAATCCGCATGATTGGGATCAACCAGGATATCACTGAACGAAAGAGGTCAGAGGAAGCCCTTCTGAACAATGCCGAAGAGCTTCATGCGGCAAACGAGGAACTGACCGCATCCGAGGAAGAACTGCAGCAGACTCTTAACGACCTTGGTAAAAGCGAGGAGGCTGTTAAAGAGAGTGCGAGAGTTCTCAGTGAAATAGTAATGGGTTCCCCTATCCCCCAGTTCGTAATCGATAAAAATCACAGGATCTTGCACTGGAACCGGGCCCTTGAGGAATACAGCGGTATCTCTGCAAACGAGGTCGCAGGTACAACCAAGCAGTGGCGTGCATTCTACTCTGAAGAGCGGCCCTGTCTGGCGGATCTTGTCGTCGATGGTGAACTTGAAAAAATCCAGGAGGTATATCAAGGAAAGTTTGCCAAATCCAGGTTTATTAATGGTGCTAATGAAGTAACAGACTTCTTCCCGGAGATACGGGGAGGGACCTGGCTCTTCTTTACAGCCGCCCTGATTAGGGACTTGCATGGTGCCGTGATCGGTGCGGTTGAGACACTGGAGGACATCACCGAGCGGAAACGGGCAGAGGAACTCTACCAGACAGTCTTTGAAAATACGGGGACTGCGATGATAATCCTTGACGAGGATACCACAATATCGCATGTCAATGACGAGATGGAAAAGATCTGGGGATATACAAGAAAAGAGATTGAAGGGCAGGTAAAATGGACGAAACTGGTTGCTACCGAAGACCTGGAGAAAATGGTGATATACCACCGCCTCCGAAGGACCGATCCCGGTTCAGCACCAAAGAATTATGAATTCAGATTTGTCCATAAAGACGGAGAGTTACGGGATGCCGCCCTGACCGCTTCAATGATTCCGGGCACGAAGAAGAGCGTGATATCCCTCAGCGATATCACAGAATTCAAAAAGACCGAACTGGCACTCCGCCAGGCAAATAAGAAACTCAACCTCCTCTCCGGTATCACGCGGCATGATATCCTCAACCAGCTCACGATGCTGCAGGGATACCTCGAAATACTCGAAGATACACAGCTTGATCCCTCACAAAATGAGTATTGCCAGAAGGTCACAACTGCTGCAGAACGGATTTCCGGCATGATCCGGGCCACCAGGGAATATGAACAGATCGGTATCCATGTACCTGCCTGGCAGGAATGCCACGGACTCGTGGACACCGCGGCAAAGGGAGCTCATCTTGGAAATGTTATAGTGAAAAACGATCTAACCCCTGGAACTGAAGTGTTTGCTGACCCACTTATTGTCAAGGTCTTTTACAACCTGATGGATAACGCGATTCGGTATGGTGTAACCATCACAACAATCCAGTTCTCTGTAGAGGAATCGGGAGACAAACACCTGATCGTATGTGAGGATGACGGAGTGGGTATCCCGGCTGATGAAAAAGGGAGGATATTCGAGCGTGGATTTGGGAAAAATACCGGCATGGGCTTGTTCCTGTCCCGCGAGATCCTTGAGATCACCGGTATCACAATAGCTGAAACCGGGGTACCTGGTAAAGGGGCCCGGTTCGAGATGACAGTGCCGAAGGGGATGTGGCGGATGGCAGAGAACGGTGACTGATGGCAGCAGGGAAGAAAAGGGGAAAGAAGGAGCCGGAAGAGAAGAACACAAACACCCCGAGTATCGAACGTTCTTTGAGGGAGGATGCAGAGGAACAGCTCACCCGCAACGTGGAGCGTTCTCCAGGCCTCGATAGGCAGTCCACGGAAGAACTAATCCACGAACTACAGGTGCACCAGATTGAGCTTGAGATGCAGGCAGAAGAGTTAAGGAAAGCGCATCTCATACTCGAGGAGTCACGGAACCGGTACATTGACCTGTATGAATTTGCTCCTACCGGCTACCTCACGTTCACCGACAAGGCATTAATTACTGACGTGAACCTCACCGCTGCGGTGCTCCTCGGTGTTGAGCGTAACGAGATAATCAACCACGGGATCGGACGATTCATCGTCCCCACAGATCATGAAACGTGGGACCAGTACTTCATGGATGTGCGGAACCGTGGGGAAAAACAGGTCTGTGCACTCATGCTCACACGGGGGGACGGCTCATTGTTCCCTGCCCGCCTGGAAGGAGTCCGGACAAGCAGCAGCAACGGGACGACCACGGTTCGAATTGCATTCAGCGACATCACAGATATCTGGCAGATTGAGGCGCTGAAGGAGAGTGAATCATTTAACCGGAGTCTTGTGGAGAGCCTGCCCGATTACATCATCGTATACGGACCGGACGGGAAGATACTCTATGCGAACCCGGCCACGGTAAGGGCATTTGGGTATACCATGGAGGAGCTGGCTGGCACGTCCGTGCTCTCGTATATCGCTCCAGAATGCCATGATGAAGTACCTGCCAACATGGCAGCCCGCCTGGATGGGCATGATCCCCCTGATTATGAGATGGTCATCATTGCAAAAGACGGGCAACGGAAAACAGTTATCGCAAAAGGCACACTGGTCCATTACAACGACGGGCCCGCCATACTCCTGCTCCTCATTGATATCACCGAACGCAAGCGGTCGGAAGAGGCGCTGCGGATGAGCGAAAGCAAAATTAATGCCATGCTGCAATCAGTCGCGGACTCCATGAGCATGATGGATAAGGACCTGAACATTATCTGGGCGAATGAAACATCCCGACAATATTTCGGTGAAGACCTCGTGGGCAGAAAATGTTACGAAGCATACCACCAGAGACAAAATCCCTGCGAACCGTATCCATGTATTACACTCAGGGCATTCCATGACGGAAAGGTCCACCGGCACGAGACCACCGTGGTTGACACGCAGGGTCAGACGCATTTTTTTGAATGTTCGGCAAATGTGGCTTTGAAAGACGAAAATGGTGAACCGGTTGCAGTGTTAGAGATATCCAGGGATATCACCGAACGTAAGCGGGCGGAGGCAGCCCTTAAGGAGAGAGAACAATTCATACAGGAAATTATCCACAATGCGAAAGAAGGCATTATTGTCTATGACCGGAATTTTAACTACCGGGTATGGAACCCCTTCATGGAATCCATTACCGGAATTTCCGCAACAGGAGCGCTGGGGAATAATGCCATTGACCTGTTCCCTCACCTAAAGGAGCAGAAGATACACATTTTGCTGCAACGGGCACTGAGTGGGGAAACAGTCCAATCGCCAGACACGCCTTACCATGTCCCGCAGAGCAGAAAATCGGGGTGGGTATCCGGTATTTATAGTCCTCATTTTAATGACCAGGGAGTAATCGTGGGGGTCGTCGGGATTATCCACGATATCACTGACTGGAAGAAAGCAGATGACGCGCTCCGGGAAAGCGAGGGGACATTTAAAGCACTCGCCGAGAACGCCAATGATGGTATTCTTGTTGCTGTAACCGAGGATGCCCATACGTACGCTAACCGGCGGGTATGTGAAATGTTGGGCTACAGTGTTGCCGAATTGCAAAAAAGCAGCATTAAGGATTTGGTGGTCCCCGATGAGGCAGCAACACTGATAGAAAGGTTCAGAAAAAGACTGTTAGGGGAAGATATTCCACAACAGTACGTAACCTCACTACTTCATAAAGATGGAAAAATTGTACCCGTAGAGATTTCCGCTGCAAAGACATCCTGGCATGGGCAACCCGCCGACCTGGTCATTATC
>JBAXTR010000120.1:0-6682 GCA_037130095.1 Methanomicrobiales archaeon | reverse complement strand
TACGCTCAAATTCGAGCCGACGATTGACGGATGGTTACTCCCGGACTCGGTAAACACCCTGTTCACTCTCCACAAGGAGAACCCGGTACCCTTTATGATCGGGACGAACGCCAATGACGGTACCACGCTTTCTGCGGGTGCGAATATGACCGTCCCTGAGTACATAACATTTCTCCGGGACTATTTCGGGAAAGAAGCAGAGGCGGTTTTCGCACAATATCCTGCCAATTCAACAGAGGAAGTCCAGCTGCGCCTGGCCCAGATCATGACCCGCTATGACTTTGCAGATTCTGCGAAGTTTGCTGCGGGATCGATGGGAGACATGGAACATAACACGTACCTGTACCGCTATTCCTATGTATTTCCGGGAGAAGGTGGGGCATTACATGGCAGTGAGACCTTTCTGTTATTCGGACTGACAAAAGATCTGAAAGCAAACCCGGTGGTCGCAGAAAACCTGGTGGACCTCTGGACCAGGTTCGCAAAAACAGGGGACCCGAACGGTGGGATGGGTGTTACCTGGCCGCAATATACCAGGGCAGAGGACCGGTACCTCGATATCAATAATGTCTCAACGGTGATGAGCGGCTATTAGCCCCACTTTTTTTTATTCCATTTCAGCAACAACATTTCCGCGGCATAAATTTCGCATTTGCTGCGAACAGGAAGTGTTTTGAAAAACCATCCGGGGGATCGACTTAAAGGTCTGAAAATATATGGCAACTCTCTTATTCCCGGCGAGCCTAAAAGGGTGGTATGGAATTAAATACGGCTGATAACCGTAAGAAAGGATTCGGCCTCCTCATCATTTCAATATCACTCGCCACGTTCATGTCGGCACTTGATGGAACAATTGTCAATATCGCACTCCCAACAATATCCCAGGCTTTCAACGTCACAACAAGCACGGTAAGCTGGGTATCGACCATTTACCTGCTGGTAATGGCAGGGTGTGTCCTGATCTTCGGCAAAATATCTGACGTGATCGGGTTTAAAAAAGTGTTCCTGGCAGGTTTCCTGATCTTCACCATCGGATCGTTTTCCTGCGGGCTCCTCCCTGATTTAATCCATTCCTTCCCGATCCTTATTGGTTCTCGTGCATTCCAGGCAGTCGGGGGCGCAATGATCACGGCGATCGGACCCGCGATGGTCACCGCGTATATCCCGATGGAGCAGAAAGGAAAAGCCATGGGGGTCGTCCTGACGTTCGCCGCCCTTGGTACTGCACTCGGGCCTACCATCGGTGGTGTACTCACGCAGTTCCTCTCGTGGAACTGGATCTTTTTCATCAACGTACCGGTCGGAATTTGCGCGATCCTCCTCGGTGCAAGGGTGATCCCGGCGATGAAATCCCAGCCACGGACGGCGGGATTCGACCGGGCCGGTGCAGTCCTTATCTTCACCGGGCTTGCATCCCTGCTCTTTGCCCTGTCAGAAGGGCAGACTCTCGGATGGTCGACCCCGGCTATCGTTGTCTCCTTAATTCTTGCAATTCTCACGCTCGGCGGCTTTGTCTGGTGTGAACTCAGAGCCCGCGACCCGCTACTCGAGCTGCGCCTGTTTAAACGGAGGAATTTCCTTTTAACCAACACGTTGATGGTCCTGTTGTTCTTCAGCTTTGCCGGTATCATGTACCTGCTCCCGTTCTATCTCGAATATGTGCAGGGATATGCACCCTCAACAGCCGGGCTGATATTAACTTCACTCTCGGTTGCCATGATGGTCGGGGGAATTCTCGCAGGAATACTCTATAACCGTGCCGGGGGCAGGTTGCTCTGTATCGTCGCCGGGATTACCGTTGTAGTTGGGTATTTCCTGATGACACGTATCAGGCCGGATACGACCACCGGCTTTGTCGTCCTGTGCCTGCTCCTGATCGGCTTCGGTCTTGGCCTGATGCTGACGCCGGCATCAAACATGATCATGAACTCGGTAGGAAAGAAATACCAGGGCATGGTCTCAAGCCTTACCAGTCTTGAGCGGTTCGCCCCCATGACAATCGGGATCGCCATCTTTAACCTTGTTTTTATCCGGGGTATTAACGATATTGCAGACCGCAACAGGATTACAGAAGTTGCACCCGCATACATCAGGATCGAAGTGCTCACGGCAGGGTTCGACCTGGCGTTTTTGTTTGCATTTTTGGTCGGCATCATTATCTTCGTCCTCGCAGTCCTTGCCCGCCAGGAGATACATCCGGACTACCAGTCCGGTGATGAGCCGCCGGTTCAGAGCAATTTGTAACATGGCAGAAAAGAGTCGTTGAAAATCAGGGAATCCGGGCAACCGGTCTTCCTTCCCGTTAACCCATCTGAAATTCTCCGGGTGGGTTGAAACGGGAATATAAGTACGGGGTTATACGGCGGGTCCGATCATACGATTCAATTTTCCTGGCCGGATTTCAAATTGACGCCCATTTTCGAAAGGAAGGTGGGATCCCGAAACGGTAAGCACAACTATTAAATATGTAGTAAGCCCGTTTGTTTCGTGGGGGGTCGTTACCAATGGTCCCTATAGTTTTTGAATGGGAAATTATTCTTTATGAAGTTATACAGGTCCTGGTTGCATTCGCTGCCGTAGTACTGGCGTTTACATGGAAGAGAAGTGAATTTCTGGCAGGGTTGTCTTTTCTGCTTATCTATACAATCCTCGATCTGGTCGATGTGTCATTATCTGCGACAATGGAGGGAGTATACATGGATACCGCCCAGTTTGGGTTTGTCCTGCTCTCGATTATCTGCTTTATTATCGGAATGCACCATTCCTGGGCTCTTGCAGAAGTATCTTCTCACAGTCAGCCGGAAACAAAGGATAAATCCTCCTGCAGTACCTCTATTTTTTCTATGCTCCGGAAAATTTGACCAGCGTAAATACATTTTTTTTAACGGTTCGCTGAAAGGAGAAAATTGTATTAAAAGAAACGTGTTTTGTAGTATTACTGGAAGACGTGCACCTGGTGAATGATGTCGGGAATCGCCTCTTTGGCATTAATTTTTTCCATATCCACTTGTCAGTTCCGCTGGCAGTTTTTTTTAAATGATAAGAGCCCGTATGGCCCCGATTCTTTCCGAAAGTGTGTTGAGGTGGTAAACCGCACGTTCAGGTCATGATCCCCGGTAAACCGGATGAGAGGTCCTGCATTTGCAGAGTCCCCCGATGTCCCCCAACATATCGACACCCGCACAGCGAACCAAGTGATCCGGATCTTTTGAACATTGTTACCAGGAAATCAACCCCGGGTTTTCCACCCTTTTTCCAACATGACAACAGAATGTCACATACCAGGACATCCGTGGATGTCGTGTGTATCAATTTCTGCTCTCACCTGGCTTATTTGCTTTCCCCCCATTGTCCTCCTTCAAACGAGGACAATCAATGATAAATCCGGTATATTATGAAGGTATGCCACCATCGTTTGCCGTGCAATATGGTCATTTTTCACGGAATGTAAATGTCAAGGTAAATCATTGTAATATGGTATGGAAAAAATCCCAAATGAATGACATTTCAAAACTGCTGTCCGGGGGTAAATCCAGGCTTGAGAATGACCAATGACCCGGCATGGAGGTGGTTCATCTGTTTTTCATTTCCCCCTAAAAAAATTCAAATGTGGTAATTTTATCCTCATGAATTTGTAAGTAATTAATATTGATTTATTAAAGATATTAATATGTATTATTAATAATTTACAATAATTAATTAATAACTATTTATTAATGCATTATAAAAATAGCACCTGTTCATGAATTCTAAAATCGGGGACCACTTAGCCAGGTATCAGCAACAACGGCCAATAATTATAGCAATTTAATTCGGGAATTCAGTCTTTCCTGCTGTCCGCCCCATGGTTTCAGTACCATTATCACCCTGCAACCGACCCGGGTACGATCCCGGGTGAACTTCCCCTAGCAGTCAGAAATAGCCAGTACAAGGGGAATTCTGACGGAGATAATTTATATCATCCGGTGTAAATTCACATTATTTAAACCCAATTATGGTTTTGAGGTGTTAAATGGGAACTGACATTGGAAAAGAAAAGATCCAGCGTGAAAAGGGTTACCTCTATTTCGTCGGTAAGGACGGGTATGTCTGGGCAGCCCCGATGAAACACAACAAGTCCGGTAAGAAAAAGAAAGTAGGAACCGAGAAGATTGCAAAGGAAAAAGGTTTCATGTACTACCTTGGCAAGGACGGGGTCGTCGCCAAAGCCAGGATGAAGAACGCATAGTTCCACTATTTTTTTATCAATGTCATCAGGACCGGTTCGAATGCAGGTTCAATAAAAGAACCCGTTGGAATGGACCGAAGAAAGGGAATCAGGAGTGCTGCCAGGTGAAATGGTAACCCCATACTGGCAGACGGGGGCCAAATAAAATTCCAGGTGCAGATTATTTTTTCGCTTCCAACCACACATCTGTAAAAAAATTTCTTATGCAACCGGAATGGACCTTACGACAAGGACCGGCCGTTCCGTTCTCCTGACAACCGCATAGGTCGTGCTTCCGACAAACAATTCTTTCAGTTCACGGCGCCAGCCTTCTCCCATCGGGCTCATTGCGATAAGGGTCACCTGCTCCTGCCCGGCAAGGAGATTGATCTCATCCGGTGGATAGCCCACCCGGACATAGCCCTTTACCGGAAACCCTGACCTGACAAGTTCGTCCCTGATTACGTTAAGCTTCGTTGTTGCGCTGCTTACATATTCAGGAAGCCGGGGGTCGTGTTTTTCTGCATTGATCACATACAACAGGATAATCTCGTCTACCTCTCTGATGCCCTTAAAAAACCGGAGTAACTCCTCGGCAGGAGCCGAGAAATCGGTCGGTATAAGGACCTTTGAGAAAATTGGCTGCTTTTCAGGTACATTCACAGGAGCCTGCGTACCATCTGCCTCGTTTGATTTTACCAGGAGAAGGGGAAGAGTTGCATGGTGCAGTACATAGGTGGATACACTTCCAAGAAACATATCACGAAGGCTCTTACCCCTCGCTCCCATGATGATCATCGAAACCTTCTCCCGTTCCGCCGTTTCCAGAATCCTGGAACCTATTGTCTTCTCGTGTACAGTCTTTTCCATGACATCAACATTGGTCAGCACGGTTAAGCCGAGGTTCCGGATGCTTTTTTCATCCTGGGCAATGAGACCTTTCATGCGTTCGATCTCCGCTCCTGGTCCCACTCCGGATTTCAACGAACTTATGGTGTCGACAACATGCAGCAGCACTACTTCCCGGATACCTGGAATTTCCCCTATACACCCCATAATTTTTTGTGAATGAAGGGAGAAGTCCGTAGGAAATAAGACTTTTTGATACATCTGACCCAACCTGTATTGTAATAGGGCATATACTCTTAAAATGTCACCACATTACCGGGGATAGCCCAAAAGGCATTGCGGTAATATGAAAATTATACCGGTATAATTACTGCAGTAATTCCCCATTTAGAAGGTTATATTGCATCATATGTAATGAGGAACATACCGGCTGATCGTTTATGGAACTCCAGGAGAAAACAAGCCAGGTACTGGAAGTGTTACTGATTCTAGTAATTGCAGTGATCAGCGCCTTTATTACAGTCTGCCTTCCCTCTCCAGCTAGAGCACACTTGAAGAGAAGTACATTATCCAGGACGTCAACCAGGCGGTGAACAAGATAAACGATGAATCGTTATGACGATGATAGACCATCATCTGACAATCCTATTGCCCTGACGGCCTTATCGTAAGACTGGCGTATGATTTGCCTGTCGTGTTCAGAAGAGATCTTTACAACACTCTCTTCTTTTATCAGCATAGCATGCTGAAGGAGAACCTTACGTATTTCATCAGACGTTCCGTGACTGGCGATACGTCCGATAGTGTTGAGCATCAGGGTAATAATAGTTGTGTTGTCCCGGGAGTAGTACCGGATGGGGTCAAACGATGCGCTCATTAACTGTTCAAATGAACGGATTTTCAGGATTAACCGGAGCGTGCCGGCCCTGTCCTGCCGACAGGGGGAGGGATTCCCACGTTCCGCACTGAGCGAAAGGGCCACACCAAGCTGGTTCAGCACCATCACCGGAATGGATGGATCGAAAAATCTTATGGACCGTGCAACGATGTTCACCAGCTGGGTGATACCTAATTCAGGGTCCTGTACCATGGTGCGGTACTTTCCCAGTATGAAGCAGTCCCGGACCTCATTTGGGAATCCCGGGTAAGGACTTTTTGGCCAGGCGACGAGCAGGGTATCTCCAGGCCCGATGAAATCCCCCGGGATGTATGCGACAGAGACCACCAGGTTATGTTGCTGTGCGATTTTCAGCAATCGCTCGTAATCGATCGAACGGATATAACCGGAATATCCAGAGCTTACCGGGACTCCCTCGCGGATAACCCTCTCTTCTCTCTCTCTCTGAATTTCTGGTGACCCACTGTCCGGCGTCCCTGGCAGATAGTCTTTCCGGACCGACCGGGTCAGTTCGCTGCCGAGCCGGGAGATAATGGTGGAAGCCTGTAATCCTGTCGTGACATGATGAAAAAAATAGAGCAGGCCACAAATATCAATAACGAGGAATACCGTTGAAGTCGTTGCGGATAAAACCGGTACCTGAACGGTAAAGGAAGGACGCGAGATGATAAGCACGGTGGTAATATTGAATATCATGGAGGCTGCAAAAAGTCCGAGCACAACCTGGG
>JBAXTR010000012.1:0-16859 GCA_037130095.1 Methanomicrobiales archaeon | reverse complement strand
GTATGATATCGTTGTAATTCCCTGTATGAAATAACCAATATTGATAGTAACGCACGGTGATGGATGTATAATGGGTGCCGGGATAATTTGACAAGATAGATAATGCTCCCAGGAGAAACTAGAAAAAACGGGATCTCGATGAAGCGGAACACTATCCTCCTGCTGGTAATGCTTGTAATAATTGCGGCCTGCACCCCACCGTGTCTGGCATCCAACTCCCTGATCCTTGGGTACTCCGAAACAGACCTGGATACGAAGCTCGTATCCGGGTATTTTGAATCTATACGAAACAACCCCAATGAACTGCAGGCATTTTTCCGCGCCATGCCGAAAGGCGGGGATCTGCATAACCACCTTTCGGGCGCCGTCTATGCCGAGGACATGATCGACATCTCCGCCCGCCACGGCCTACTCGTGGATCCTGCTACCGGGCAGCTCGGGGATGCCAACAGCACGGCCCCAGGACTGGTCCCCGTATCTTCTGCATATAGCAACGCGACCCTTTATTCCAGCATCGTAGATGAATGGTCCATGCGGGATTACCCGGAGAACACCGGTTCAGGCCGGGAATGGTTCTTCGGCACGTTCGGCCTGATCGGTCCGGCCAAGGTCTACCAGGGTGAGATGATCGCCGCTCTACGGGATCGGGCTGCGAAAGAGCATGTTATGTATATCGAGACCATGATGCACATACCGGGTCGTTATCCGGCGGTGGCGCAGGTCGAGGCAAACGTAAGCTGGAACGGTAACTTCAGCGAGATGCGGGAGGCCCTTCTTGATGCCGGGCTCAAGGATATATGCCGTCAGAATGCCGATGCCCTCGCCGCCTATGATGCAAGATCATGGGAATTCGCTGGCCCGGGCGGAAAAAATATCACAATGAGGTACATCTACGAGGCTGGCCGGAATTATCCAAAAATGGATGTATATACCGACCTTGTCCAGGCGTTCGAGACCGCGAACCAGTCACCCCTCGTGGTCGGCATCAACCTTGTCGGGGAAGAGGATGCATATTACTCACGGACTGATTATCCGCTTCACATGGAGATGATCGCCTACCTGCATTCGGTCTATCCTGGTGTCCCCATCGCCCTCCACGCCGGTGAACAGACTATCGGGCTCGTCCCGCCCGAAGCCCTGAAGTTCCACGTTTCAGACGCGGTAAATACGGGAAAGGCATCGCGTATCGGGCATGGTGTTGACATCATGTTCGAGGAAGGCGCCCACGCAACACTTGCTGAGATGAGAAGGCTGGATATCCCGATTGAGATTCTGCTGACCAGCAACGAAGAAATTCTCCATGTCAGTGGCCCTTATCACCCGGTATCCGTATACCTGGCGTACCAGGTGCCGGTGATTATCGGGACCGATGATCCTGGTGTCGAACGGACCGATCTTACAGAGCAGTACGTAGAGCTGGCACTCCAGCACCCCGGGGTATCTTACGAGCAGATCCGGGCGATCAATACTAACAGTATCCGTTACGCCTTCCTTTCTGAACCTGAGAAAGGAGAACTTCTCGGGCGCTTCAATGGTGATCTGAACCGGTTTGAAGGGACAATTGCAAACCGGTTCACCAGTCCGCTGTATAGTTTCGATTTGAGCGGACCTCTGAAGGTATCGTAATCCTGGTAAACAGCACAATTACATGGTGATTTTATTCCCAGAAGCTCTATTTTTACTGATCCCTTCTTATGTTTATCCAAATCCAACAGGCTTATATGATAGTTGTTATAATTCCTGCTCATAACTTGAGGTGAAAAGGACTATGTCAACTTACAAAATAAAAAGTTTAAATGTCATGAGCGTCGCAAAGATTGGGGCGATTTTAGGTCTGGTTTTTGGTCTGATTGAAGGAATAATAATGGCTCTCGTTGTTGGTAGTATGGGAGTTATCGCCAAGTCCCTGATCCCTATGGCTGGACTAGGAGCGGTCGTAATCCTCGTATCGGCAATCATCCTTGGTGCGATTGGTGGATTCATCGCCGGAGCAATCTGGGCGTTCGTCTACAACATCGCTGCCGGTGCCGTAGGCCCGATAGAAGCGGACCTTGAAGTTTAACAAAACCTCTATTTTTCGTCAATTTTAAAAATGAAGGATACTCAGTAAATTCCTGTAGAGCCCGGTCTAATTACGACAGGGTTTAGAATGAAGTAATCAAAACTGAAAACAAACCCGTTGTGGTCCAATCAGCTATCAAGGGGATAACATGATTCGAAAAAGTACGATGACCGAGGTATAACGTGCTTATTGGACCATCTCCTAAACTGGAAATGGAAATTTACATTAATACATTATTTTGTAACGGGTGTGAGAGTTGCATCGATCAGTGTACAATGGGTGTTTTTAAAATGGATGGCGAACGGGCCTTTGTTGATAATGAATATATCTGCGTCGGGTGCTATAAATGCCAGAACTTCTGTCCAATGAATGCGATACAACCCCGTATGGTCATGCGGGTGTCCTGATTCGTTCCATCCGGTACGATAGAACGCGTTATATCCGATATTAGTCTTAAGGTAGTTATGGAAATGTGATGGCGGTGCGAATTATTCTCCATGTGGATATGGATGCTTTTTTTGCTGCTGTTGAAATGCGGGAACATCCTGAAATCAGGGGACGTCCGGTTATCGTGGGGGCTGACCCGAAAGACGGAAGAGGCCGGGGTGTTGTCAGCACGGCGTCATACGAGGCACGTGTATTCGGTGTTAATTCAGCGATGCCAATCTCAAAAGCTTTTGAACGGTGTCCTGGGGGAGTATTTCTCCGCCCCCATTTTGACCTTTATGTCAGGGCCTCCGGGGAAGTAATGGAGATTGCAAAGAATGGGGCCGAACGGTTTGAGCAGGTCAGTATCGACGAGGCATACCTAGATATTTCACCGGCAGGTGACTATTCCGCTGCCCGTGCAAAGGCGGTTGCCCTGAAAGAGGCCATCAGGAATAAAACCGGGCTTACCTGTTCCATCGGGGTCGGCCCCTCAAAGGTCGTGGCCAAAATTGCATCAGACTTCCGGAAACCCGACGGGCTCACCGTGGTGGAACCGGCAGATGTGGAGGAGTTCCTTTCACCACTCCCGGTAGGAAAGATCCCCGGCGTCGGGAAGAAGAGCCGTGAGGTATTAAACAACCTGGGGATCCGCACGATCGGTGACCTCGCCTGCATCGATGTCCAGGAGTTGATCGCACTCTTTGGGAAGTGGGGTGCTGTAATCCATGACCTTGCACAGGGGAGCGATGACAGGGAGGTAAAGCAGGAAGAGGGATTTAAATCGATATCCCGTGAAATTACCTTTGAAAACGATACCGATGATGCAACAATACTTGTACAGACACTCGATGACATGGCAGCGGAGCTTCATGCAGTCCTTGTAAACGGGCATATCAGGTTCAGGACGATTACCGTGAAGTTACGTGACGAGCGTTTCCAGACCCTCACCCGGTCGAAGACCTTTGAGCGATTTACTGATGACCCGGTCCTGATAAAAGCGGCTTCAAACAGACTTCTTCCCGGATTTCCGGACGGCCGCAAAATCCGGTTGATTGGACTCAGGTTTTCAGGGTTCGAGCCGAAAGGGTCACGGCAGACAACAATATCAGAATTTACGGGGTGATCCTGGTGCATAACATCCACAGGTGCAGGATATCAAGATCCGGTGTGGAAAAAAGGCAGTACGGGGACCCATACCCTGGCCGGGCCATGAATCCGGGTTTCATATCGCCGGTAGTTCAATAATTATAGAAACTTTAGAACCTTCCTTTTCACAGGACAAAAAGCCACCAGAGTACTCGCACTCCTTTATCATGAAACCGAGCCGTTCAGCTGGATAATTATCATGGGCAATAAGAACTCTGAACTGATGGTGATGAAACCGCGGTCGGTCTCTTTCGTGTCGCTGACCTTTATCTGCTCGCTGCCGGCACCTGCCAGGTCCTCAAGAATACCCGTGATTAAGTCTTTTAACCGTTCCCTGTCTGCGAACACCCTGTACGGGTATTCAGAAGGGTCAAAGTTGACCGGCGTATCATCAAAAACCGGTACGTAGACAAGCCTTTTTACTAGTGCCTGCCGGTATAAGGCTTCATCATCGGCCAATGCTATCAGGTCCTCGTCACTAAACGGGGGTGAGACAAGGGTGCTGATGCAATGGCCTACGAGGATATCAGGGTCAAATTCCTCCCGCTCGATAGTCGGCCGGAAACCCCGGAACAGGGACATATAATCTGAAAGAAGCCGTTCTACCCGTTTTACGAGGTGAAGATCGAGGACCAGGTCAAGACTGCCTGTTTTATACACTGTTTCAAGCTTTGACGTGATCTGTCCCGCTTTCAGGGCGAGGTGGACATCACGCTGGTTCCCTGCGCGGTAATCCTCGTTGAACCTGTGGAAATCAGCGAGGATCGAGTCGATCGTATCAAGGCAGACCATGCCTGAAAGGCTCTCGGCTTCCCCCGTCTCCTCGAGTTCCTCAAGGATATGGGCTGCTCGGTAGCACCTCCCCGCCATGATCGTGAATGTCTCCGCCACCAGGTTCATCAGGTCGTTTGCGTACCGGGCGGTCTGTTTTGCCCACTCCGGGTTGATCTCCTGGATCTCCGTCAGGAAATAGGTCTCCTTCTCCATGTTTGCAAAGACCGCTTCAGCACTCGTGGAAGATATCAGACGCCCGTGTCCCGGGCAGCAGATCCTGATGTCTTCGTTCTCAAGGATCCAGTGGACTTTGTGAAGTGATGCCAGGAGATCTTTCTGGTTCCACCCGCGAATGCCGGCAATTCCCGGGCTGGCCGCGAACAACAGGTCGCCGATGAAAAGCAGACCCCCGACCCGGATACAGATGCTGTCATGGCTGTGGCCCGGGAGATGGTAGACATCTATCCGTTCGTCCGGCCCGGAAACGATGACCTGGCGTTTCAGCAGCATCTGGTCATCGATCTGGATATCACTTTCCTGCACGCGGACACAGGGAGCTTCAAGCGGGCATATCTCGAAAAACCCGGACTCCTGCTCGAGGTTCGGAGCGAACAACTGTATTGGTACATGCTGGGGGTTGAGCCTGATCTGGAACAGGTCTGCCTGGGTAGTCGCGGTGTCGGCAATCTCAAGGGTTGCTGCTCCCGTGGTATGAGTGGCAAGGATCGGACGCCCGGGCCCTAAAAAAAAGGGGTGGGACTGCATGACAACAAAATGGTCGACATGAGTATGGGTAAGGTAAATAAATACAGGCCTTGGATTTGCCGTTCGTATCGTTTCAATTTCAGCTGCAAGCAGATCCATCTGCTCTGAAAAACCGCCGGGATCGATAAGTATGATCTGGGATGGCGTGGAAATAATATAAGAATTAGATGAGTTAGTATCTACTTTCCTGAGATAGGGAAAGATCTCTGCATGAGCATCTCCGGGGACCGGCTGCCATTTCTGGTTTTCGAGCAGGTCACTTCCATGCTTCAAGTGCATCCCCTTCCGAGGAGAATATGGTGAATATTGTGGTAAACCCTGCAAGTTTCAGGATTTTATTCACCTCCTGGGCAAGGCAGCAGAGTCCGAACCTGTCATCCGTGCCCCGGAGCTTTTTCGCCGTGGAAAGGAGCACCCGCAGCCCACCGCTGCTAATGTAGGTCACTTCTGAAAAGTTCAGGAGAATTTTGCGTTTTCCTTCTCCCATCAGGGTATTCAGTTCCTTCTCCAGCTGAGGCGCTGCAGTGGTGTCAATCCTGCCGAAGAGTGCAATGATGGCCACACCCTCCTTGTGGCTTGTGGTGGTGTCCATTGGTCCCATCTCCTTAAGTGAGTATAGGTTTGACACGGTTGCTTATAAGTACACCATAATGCAACCCGGATAGTTCACCCGGTGTCAGCTCCGGAATACGCCAGTTCAGGTCCCTCCGGAAAGCCATCATACTTGGTAACCATACTTGTTTGCGCTTTCAGCCTTGAAATGGCACACCCACGACAGAGATTCGGTACGCGGGAGATGACAGGAGTGTGTACTATTAGTGTTTTCAGTGACTACCTTTTTCCTGGTAATCCCTTATATGGCGCTCTTCATGATCGATGACCTTCTTGTGCTGATCCAGATGATCTGTGTCATCGTCGTTGTCGCGTATCTCCTGACCCGGCAGCGCTTTTTCACCGATGTCCTTGATGGCCATCCGACTGTAAAAGCCCAGGTCCTCCTTACCCTGGTATTTGGTGCATTGTCAATATACGGAACAATGTCCGGTATTACCGTCCTAGGTGCCCCGATCAACGTCCGTGACCTTGGGCCGATGGTCGCAGGCCTCACCTGCGGACCTTTTGTAGGCTTAGGTGCAGGCCTTATTGGTGCAGCGTATCGTATGACCCTCGGCGGGTTCACCGTGTATGCCTGTTCCCTTGCGACCGTCCTTGCCGGGCTGCTTGGAGGCCTGATCTGGCTATTTAATGGTAAAAAGTTCCCCGGGACACGTATTTCCGTTGAGTTTGCGGTCCTGATGGAGGGGCTTCACATGCTCCTTGTCCTGCTCATCGCAACACCGTTTGCGATGGCCCTTGCACTGGTAGTCGCCGTAGCATTCCCGATGATACTTGCCAACGCACTGGGAATGTTCATCTTCTCATTTATCATCACAAATCTCCAGGAAGAGCGGAAAACCCGTGCGGAACGCGACAATTATCTCTGCGAGATTGAACATAAAAATACCGAACTCCAGATTGCTGCGGATATCCAGAAAAGTTTCTTGCCATCAGAAATAGAGCCGCTTATCGGGTTTGACCTTGCAGCGACAAGTATACCTGCAAAAGAGGTGGGAGGAGATTTTTTTGACGTGATCCCGTTTGCCGTTGTCCCGGCAAAGGACCACAAGGCAGGCATCATGATTGCAGATGTCTCGGGAAAAGGGATCCCGGCAGCCCTGTTCATGGCGTTATCGCTGGTGATTATGAGGGTCAATTCTCTCTGGCATCCCCACCCAAAAGATGTGCTCCACTATGCCAACAGTATCATTTCGGAGGACACAAAGACCGGGATGTTTGTCACGCTCTTCTATGCGGTAATCGACCTGGAACTCCGGCAGGTCACCTATGCCAACGCGGGCCATAATCCTCCCATGGTCTACCGGGCCGGGAGCGGTGTTATTGAGGAACTCGGGACAACGGGTGTCGCTCTTGGGATTATGGACCTGGCAATGTACACTGAACAGGAATGTGATCTGTGCCCCGGGGATATCGTGCTGATGTATACTGACGGTGTGACCGAAGCGAATAACAAAGCTGAGGATATGTTTGGAGAAAAACGGTTATCTGATGGGTTAATAAAGTACCATGACCTGCCGGCCCGTGACATTATTGATGCGATACTGCAGGACGTCCGTGCATTTGCCGCAGGATACCCCCAGTCTGATGACATCACCCTGATGGTGCTGAAAGCCGTGGAAGACAAATGAGAAACGTGATAAGGGTCTGAACCATGGATTTGTTATGAAAGGCCGGACTGACCAGACAATCCCTGCTGAGATGTCCGGTCTGAATGAAATCCTCGATGGGATAGCGATACTGCTTGAGGAGCAGGGCTTCCCCTATGAATTAATCAGCGATGTACAGCTGGCGACAGACGAGGCGGTGACGAACGCTATCCTCCACGGTTATGATGGAAAAGAGGGTGAGGTGCATGTTGCTGCAGAGGCTGACGACCAGGAGGTAATCATTATTGTCGAGGACCGGGCACCTGCCTTTGACCCTGTCTCATTTGTCTCGCGGGACGTTTCGAAGGACGGGGATGACCGGCCGATAGGGGGCCTCGGCCTTATCCTGATCAGGAACGTGATGGACGAGGTCAGGTATGAACACAGGGATGGAAAAAATATCTTCACCATGGTCAAGCGCCGGGGTAGTTCTCCCCCGGATGAATGAATCGTTACAACCGCTATTTTTATAAATCCTGGATATCTCTGCCCGTTATTGTCCCTCCAGCCTGATTGCATCGTGGGGATTCACCCTGCTGCTCATATACGCCGGATACATTGAAGCGGCGCTTCCTATTACGATGACGGCAAATAGTGCAATTCCCGCCATAAAACCCGTATCAGCCAGGGTGGGCATCCGGAAGGAGACACCAACTGCACTATTGATAATTCCCTGCATGTTGAGCAGGGTGAACATGATTAAACTTGCAATAATCCCTGCAATACCCCCGATTGCCGCGAGGAATAGCGATTCTGCAAATATGAGCATGAAGATGACATTTCTCTTGGCGCCCATCGATCTCAGGAGCCCGATTTCCCGCCGGCGTTCATGGGCAACCATTGCTGCGATAAGTGCTATCAGGGGAAATGCAGCCAGGACAATAATTAAGGAGATGTAATTCAAAAGACCCGGGAGGCCCTGGATATCCTGTGAAACGGGATCCAGTGAAAAATGCCTGCCAATGACCGCGGTTTGTGAGGGGGGAAGGGCCCGCCGGATACGTGCCCCCACGATATCCGGGTCTTCCCCGGGCCCGATATGAATGAGTACCGCGTTTATATCTCCATCGGAGATCCCGGGAGCAGATGAAGGGATAACCCCCGCTGCTGAAGCAAGTGAATATGCATCATCAAGGGGCATGAAGATGGTATTATCGATGGCAGACTGAGCGGGGTCCAGCCTTCCCCTGACAATATATCTCCTGTCCGATATCAGGATTGTCGATGAAATATCCCCGGATATCCGGCTCCCGATGATCACCTCCCCAGGCCTGAGCGGACCTGGTAGTGGTTGTTGCAACCATGGCTGGATGGTAAAATCCGTTGCCTGATCGAAACCGAAAATGTCTACCGGTGATTTTGACAACTCCGGTAAATTCAGAGTTGATACGTAGAGTTGTGGGCTTACCATTGAAACGCCTTGGACATTCCTGATTATACCCATCGTATCAGTCTTCATCCGCCAGACTGATGGTACGGCTTTGACAATCGCAAATGTGTTATCCGGGCCAGCACCCCGTAAAAATACCGTGTACTGGACAGGGGCCGCAATGAAGTCTGCCCCCATACGGGAGACCCCCTGGTCAGCACTTCCCATTGCACCTGTCAGAAGGTACTGGCCGGAAAAAATATTTGCAGCGATAAAGGCAAAACAGAAGATGGTTGCCAGGTTCCGGCCAGCCTTATTCCGTATTCCGGCCATAATATACGTCTGGTATTGTATCTTCTGTTTCATGGTGATTCCTTTCAATTGAGGTGGGTATCAGGTCCCGGTATTTTCTCTCCTGAAGAAGATGACCCTGATCGTTCCACCATTTTTCCCTGGTCCATACGGTATGTACGAGTCCCGTACGAGGTAAGGTCCGGGTTGTGGGTGACCATCACGATTGTTGTCCCCTCGTGGTTCAGCTGCCTGAACAGTTCCATGATCTCGTATTCCGTATCAACATCCAGGTCCCCTGTTGGTTCATCCGCAATCAGGAGGGAAGGCCCGTTAATAAGTGCCCTTGCAATCGCGACCCTTTTCATTTCACCGCTTGAAAGGGTACGGGGATACGCATCTGCCCGGTCTTTTATCCCCGTTTTTTCGAGTAAATCTAGGGCACGTGACCGGGAACCTCCCCCGGTCCTGCAAAAAAGTGTCGGTACCATCACATTTTCAAGGACCGTAACTGTCGGGAGAAGGCCGGAAAACTGGAATACAAATCCTATTTCTTTTGCACGTAATTCTGATATTTCATCATCAGAAAGATGACTGATGTCCGTTTTATTGATACGGACCTCCCCGCCGGTCGGGTGAATAAGGCCTGCGAGCATACCGAGAAGCGTGGACTTCCCACTCCCGGAACGCCCGAATATCAGAACAAATTCCCCGGGTTTTACCTCAAAATTTACATCATCCACAGCTTTCAATTCAGTACTGTCTGTTCTGAAGGTTTTTGTCAATCCGGTAACGTTGATCATAGCTCTTCCCCCCTTATGGCTTCATACGGTTCTGACTTTACGATAATAACCGCCGGGTACAATGATGCAATTCCCGCGACTACTATCGAAAGAAGGAGAGCACTCCCCCCGTGAGCCAGTAATGCGAATGGGTTTGGGATGATAAAAGGAATTTTCAGGGTAACCATAATAAAGTCCTGGAATAGGATGAGGGCCCCTGCAGCAGACCCTATTCCTATAAGGCCCCCTATTATCGCGAGTGAGGCTGATTCAGCAAGCATGAGAAACACCACGAATACTTTTGTCGCACCAAGTACTCGCAGGATGGATACTTCCCGCCTTCTTTCATTGGTGACCAGGACAGAGATCAATGCAAGGAGCGGGATTGACATCACGGTCACTGCTAATGCAGACAGGTACAGGAAACGCGTGGTAGCACCAAGCTGACGACTTACCGCATTGATAAGCCCCTCAGGGAGTATTGTTTTCGTTCCGGGGACCGATGCAGTTATCTCGCTCGCAACTTCTGCCGGAGAAGTCCCGGGATCGACCTTTACCAGTACTGCTGAAACCTTTCCCTGTGGAATCGTAAGTTTCTTAACTGCTTTAACACCTGACTCATCCGCCATCACGTATGCGTCTTCGAACCGTGTGAAAACCGCATTATCGATTCCCATTCCTGTCCGCTCAAGGACCCCGACGACATGAAACGTATGTCCATAAAATATGAGATCTTTCCCAACATCCTGGATAACGGCACTTCCAATAATAATATCATCTTTTCCAAGCGTTACCCCGGGATTCTCCTTTAGCCATGTAGAAACCGTAAAGTCCCTCTCGGGGTCTATTGCAATCATTTGGACCGGGGCAGCACAGCATGATGCAAAAAGTGTAGCGATATAGATCTGGGGTGCAGCCTTCGATACCCCTTTAATACCGGAAATCTTTTCAAACCCGGAACCCTCAAAGAAAAAATTGGTCGGCGTCCCGGTAAGTATTATCGTCTGGCCTGCTCCGGCATACTCTTCAGGGACAACAAGGATATCTGCCCCCATCCGTGATATCCCTGTATCCAGGCTTTGTTGTGCTCCGCTCATTAGGTATTGTGATGAAAAGAACATGCCTGCAATGATTGCAAATATGAATATGGTGGCGATATTCCGGTATGGCCTGCTTGCGAGGTTTCTTGCAATAAGGTTTGAAACCCGGAAACCCGGTGGTTTTCCCATTTCACTCCCGGTTCCAGATCAGGTATATGCCAACTACGATGACGAAAATACCGAGTACTTCTAGTACCGGGAGCGTCAGTTGCCTGCACGGATGATCGGCCAGTTTACACATTCCAATAAGGAGTGTTGGAAACAGGATTACGAGTACCCCGGTTGCGACACTGAATACACCAACTGCCTGGCGCGTTTCCCTGCTACTCCTTGCAATGAGAAGTGCCCCCGCAACGATGATAATCGCCCCCATGCCTGTTTCTGCCCGGGCGGTATACCCGCAGGGCATTGGTAACTTGGTCCCTGTTTTAGTTTCAGTATATAAACCATGGATTTCACATACCGGGAAAATGATCCAGCTTGTTAATGCCACAACAATACCGAGAAGAACCAGTAGAGCGCCAATCCCGGTTACCAGCTTATTGGAATTCATTGTAACCAGTAATTAACAAAATGTTATATTAAAATATTGATTTCGCGATTAACCGCATTACTCACGATTCACTCATTTTAAATTTTTTATCGGGAGGAAAGTATAATACCATAAGAAACATTCATGACGAATATTGGATGAATGGCGATGAAGGGAATAACCGAATCCTGATATCGCTATTTTCCAGGGAATTTCGCGAAAAGAACAAATTGCATTGATACCTGCCGGATAGTTCGATGGATTTTTTAGGCAGAGATATCGCAGATATCAATGAACCAGGATTATTTCAGGGGTGAATGATGATGTCAGAACGTAGTGGAGTAACAGGAGTATTTCGATTCCTGAGAAAAGGTATCCCGGAAGGTTCCAGGGGAAAACTGATCGGTGCAGGATTTATACTGATAATTCTCATGCTGTTCATCGGTGCCGGCAGTGCTGAGAATGGCACGGATCTCAATACATCAACCATTATCACATCAATTCATGGTCCAAACCAGACTGCAGTTCCATTTGCAACCACGACAATTCTGAATACTACTGCAATACCCACATTAAAGGTACAAAATTCCTCAGCCGCAGCTACCCTGCAGATACTGAATATCACGACAATCCCCACAACTCTGGTCCAGAACACCACAACAATACCAGCCACTCAGGTTCTGAATGCAACAATAATACCAACGGCCCCTGTCCAGAATACCACCAACATTCCCACGACTCTGACTAAAACCGCAACTTCAGTACCAACTACACAGATACTAAGTGCAGGTTCCGGAGTTAATGACCCGTTCAATATCCGAGTTGGAAAACGGGTGTCACAGGCTGAAAAAGAAGCCGCTGCAGACCGGTTCAAAGAGATTTACCAGACCGCTGAAACCACTGAAACAAAAAAGGGTGCCTCCGACAGTGGAATGGACCCCGGTGGAATACCCCATTATTTCGGCCCCTATGCAAACTACGCCAATAGCCCTATGCCCAAAGGTAGCATCACGACAATCTCGCTTGAAAACGGAGGAAGTGGCTATTCAGTCAATACCACTGCACGTATTAGTGATGTTTACGGGACCGGTACCGGTGCGAACGCCTCTGTCAATGTAACGGCAGGTGTTGTAACCAGTATAACGCTTATTAACGCGGGATCCGGATATAGCGCACCCATTGTCACAATCACTGATGCTGACGCCCTGGGGTCGGGGGCTGTTGCAACAGCATCGATTGGCGGACCGTTGACCGGTGGGATCAGGAAATTCATCGATAACTTACCGGGATTGAATATCCAGGGTGCAAATAATCTTGGAAATTATATCCCGGTTGCAATTCCCGATACAACAACCTATCCCCCGGGAGGAAAGGGTTATACTTCTGCACCTACGGTTATTATTTACGATGCCACCGGATCAGGGGCCAATGCTACTGCAACGGTTGCAGGGGGCACGGTAACCGGAGTAACTGTTATCAACCCCGGTAGTGGTTATTCAGCAAACCCGGTTGTTGCCTTTAGTGGTGGCGGGGCTGCCACGAACGCCATCGGGAAAGCAACAGTATCTGGTGGTGCAATAACCGGGATTACCCTCGTCGGATGCGATTATTATGTCATCGAACTCGGTGAATTCTCCCAGAAAATGCACTCAGACCTGCCTTCTACGAAATTCCGTGGTTACCGGCAGGTGAACACGGCTGATCCCGCCGTCAGCAGTTTCCACTACCTGGGCCCGCTCATCCTTTCCCAGAGCGGGAGACCGGTACGCATTAAGTTCATTAACAGCCTGCCGACAGGTGCCGGAGGCAACCTCTTTATCCCGGTTGACAAGACCGTAATGGGGGCCGGGATGGGACCCCTTGGATCAGGCACGACACCTGGTTTTCCTGAATTTTACACCGAAAACCGGGCAGTCATTCATCTTCATGGCGGAGTGACCCCCTGGCTGAGCGATGGTACGCCACACCAGTGGATTACCCCTGCGGGTGAGAAGACTGATTATCCAAAAGGGGTCAGCGTGTTTAACGTACCTGACATGCCAGACCCCGGTGACGGATCAACGACCCTCTATTACACAAACCAGCAGAGCGCCCGGCTCATGTTCATGCATGACCATGTCCAGGGTATCACCCGTCTCAATGTCTATGTCGGAGAGGCGGCAGGGTACCTTGTCACTGACCAGGTCGAGAAAGATATGATTGACGGTACTGACCTGACCGGGATCAACCCGACCAAAGCCAAGGTGCTGCCTGATATAGGGTTCCCGCTTATTATCCAGGACAAGACGTTCCTTGACGCTTCAACAATCGCCTTGCAGGACCCGACCTGGAACTGGGGAACGGGAACGCTATACCCGAACGGGACAAGAGAACCCCGTACCGGGGACCTCTGGTACCCCCATGTCTATATGCCGGCACAGAACCCTGGTGACATGACCGGTGTCAACGCGTTCGGCCGGTGGCACTATGGCCCCTGGTTCTGGCCCCCCACCACGACAATATACGGCCCTGTCCCCAATCCCTATTACACTGGTGGGGAAGGGACTGCAGCCCCCTGGGAACCGGCCATGATGCCAGGAACTCCCAACCCGTCCATGGCAATGGAAGCCTTCATGGACACATCGATGGTCAATGGTGTGGCCTATCCTAACATTACCGTTGAGCCGAGGGCCTACCGGTTCCGGGTCCTGAATGCGGCTGACGACCGGTTTGTAAACCTGCAGCTGTACGTAGCCAATGACACCCTCATAACAGCAGATGGCAGGACAAACACCGAGGTAGATATGGTCCCGGCAATCGTGACTCCGGGGTTCCCTGCCGGATGGCCAAGTGATGGCAGGGAAGGCGGAGTGCCGGACCCGGCTAAGATGGGCCCGTCGTTTATCCAGATCGGTACGGAAGGAGGATTCCTGCCCGCCCCGGTGGTGGTACCGAACCAGCCTATCACCTGGGTCTCTGACCCGACCAGGTTTGACTTCGGGAATGTCGATAAGCATGCACTCCTGATCGCACCTGCAGAGAGGGCAGATGTAATCATCGATTTCTCACAGTATGCCGGCAAGACCCTTATTCTCTACAATGACGCCCCCGCGGCGTTCCCTGCAGGAATTGCCAGTTATGATTATTACACCGGGAAACCGGACCTTACCGATACAGGCGGAACGCCTACCACATTACCCGGGTACGGTCCCAACACCCGCACCATTATGCAGATCAAGGTAGGGCCGTCAGTTGGAGCAAGCCCCTACAACGTTGCAGCATTGCAATCTGTATTTGCCAAGACGGCCACAAAGAGGGGCGTTTTCGAGGTATCAGAAGAACCGATCATCATACCGCAGGCAAATTACAACAGTGCCTACAACAAGGTCTTCCCCACCGATACATACGTGAGAATCCAGGACCATTTCAAGAACTTTACAACATTGTCCGGTGCAAAGCTGCAGATCACATTCGAGCCAAAAGCCCTCCATGATGAGATGGGTGCGGCGTTTGATGAATATGGGCGGATGAGTGGATTCCTTGGGCTCGAAAACGTAATTACCACTGCCCCGCTTCATAATTTCCAGTTAGACGGGTATGCCAGCCCACCGGTAGACATTCTGAAGGACTCCATGACCCCGATGTCGGAGCCCGTATCAGGGGATGGGACCCAGATCTGGAAGATCACGCACAATGGCGTGGATACTCACCCGCTCCACTGGCACCTCTATAATGTACAGATAATCAACCGTGTGACGTGGGATGGCAGAATACTGGAGCCGGATGCAACCGAGCTTGGCTGGAAGGAGACACTCCGGGTGAGCCCTCTTGAGGACACAATTGTGGCGATGAGGCCCGTTGCACCCAATTTGCCATTCGATGTCCCCAATAGCATCCGTATGATCGATCCGACGATGCCGGCAGGTGCGGTGTTATCAGGGCCACCTTTAACCGGTTTTGTCGATCCCACCGGCCAGCCCGTCACGGTAATTAACCACCTGGTCAACTACGGTTGGGAATATGTCTGGCACTGCCACATTCTTGCCCATGAAGAGATGGACATGATGCATTCGATGATCTTTGCGAAGGCCCCGCTTGCCCCTTCCAACCTGACTGCCACCATGGTCGGCACGAGCATTTCCCCGAAGATTAACCTTACCTGGAGGGACACCTCGCTTGGTGAAACACACTTCACGATCCAGAGAGCGGTCAACCCGGCAGGACCGTGGACGGATACAACCATAGTCTCGATGACGGGACCAAAAAAGGATATCAACGTGACGTATACCGACTCTACGGTTGCGACCAATACCACCTACTACTACCAGGTGTTCGCAGTCAACCTTGTCGGCGACACCACGGTATACCCCGCCCCTGCTATTGGCTTCCCCTCGATGAGCGTCAATTCAAAGTTCTCTAATAGGGTTACCATCTCGACACCGGTTCCATCTCCAACTTTCACTTCGATTTCCCCGAATTTTGGATTCCGTGGTAACTCGGTTATGTACACGATCGCAGGGGCAAACTTCGAACCAAAACTAACAACTGTTACCTTCCGGAGCTCGACAGGCGCCCTCCTGAACCCGACCGTTCTAACCAGTGTCACACCTACCGAGATCAAGGGTTTTATCACCATACCTACTAATGCAGTAATTGGGCCTTATACCATCACTATTACGACAGTCCATGGAGGTACGGTCAGCTCAACCGGTGCGTTCACCGTGACATCCCCGGCGCAGGCACCGAGAATAGTGCGGGTGAGTCCGACTGCCGCTACCCGAAATACCGTATGGAGTTATTCAATCCTCGGGGGTAACTTCCAGCCCGGGATGACAACGGTAAGTCTGGCAAGGGCCGGTAGCGCTGATATCGTAACAACAGTTACATCTGTTACCCCGGCGACGATACAGGGCAATATACGCATTCCTGCAGCGACCACCCCGGGATTCTGGGACTTAAAAGTGACCACGAGTGGTGGAACTGCAACAATGAGGAGTAGCGTCAGAATACGATAGGGAAGCACAGGGGGATGTGGACATGCAAATACCCATCACCCTTTTTCAAATGTCAGGATTGGCAAATACAGGTAAATAGAGAATAAAGGAAGCGAATTTATCATGCGCCCGGGAACGGGGTACCCCGGCAGATTTCAATTCCATATTAGCCTTTTTTTAGTATAATTTTTTAAAAACCGGCCATATTGAAATGTTGTAATACGCTCCCTGAATCCGGATATCTCTAAATACTATCAGCACATCACTGGCGTTGGAAAATTAAGGAGTAGTCCGAAACGATAAGACCATATTAGAGCATTTCCCATGAAACTGTTTAAACGAACGCCAATACGTAGAGATTTAGAAAGGACA
>JBAXTR010000119.1:0-6692 GCA_037130095.1 Methanomicrobiales archaeon | reverse complement strand
AAGGAGATTTTCAATGGTGGAGAACTCGGTATCAAGATTTGTCTCCTGCGGGACAACCCCGATCATCTCCTTGATCTCGCGGCTGTGAGTGCCAGGGTCCATGCCGAAAACTGAGAGGGAACCCGATGTCCTGGGAGAGGCACACTGGATCATTTTCATCGTGGTGGTTTTCCCGGCCCCGTTCGGCCCGAGGAACCCGAATACCTCTCCCGGCCTGACCGCGAAGCTGATGGTATCGACCGCCGTAAACGAACCAAATTGCTTGACCAGGTTTGAAGCCTCTATGACGGGTTCCATGATGCTTAACGATCAGATAATGTCTTCTCTCTACATCTCTTTTGCGGGAGAAAACCGGCTTGGGGGTAGTTGCCCGACCTGGATAAACTGTTTTCGCTGCCCGGACGATTGAATGCAACAATCAGATACGGGGTTTCAGCATTAATGTGGTACTATCCCTGACATTGATGGTGATACCCGATACCGTGACAATATACGTATCCTCGATAAACCCGTCCGTGGAGAAGGAAAACGACCAGGAGTTCGTCCCGCCAGCCGGCCCTTCTTTCACGGTTGTAATTCCGGAGACCCCGGTGAATGACTGGCTGCTGCTCTTAGGCAACGGGCCAAATGAGGACGAGATAACTTCGACGAGGAGCGGGTCACCGGCAGCGAGAATGGTATTCCCATGAATTGTTATATTGTCCCCCACATGGTAATCCTTTACAGGGTCAAGGAAAAATGCGTCATTATACGTTGTAATGTCCCGGGTCGCATTACCCGGTAACGTAACGTTCACAACCGGAGGGATGGTCGAAGGTGGCGGGGTCTCCACTGAGTGCGTCGCAACCTGCTCTGGTGCCTGGGTCTGCATGGTTGACGGGGTTGGCACATGTGAGGTACACCCTGCCACCAGAATAATCACGACGAGTGCCGTGAGTATGACCCCTGTATATTTCATACTTCAGCTGGGTCATGGCAGGAAATAAATGTGACCTGAACGACCGCATTGGAAAGAAAAGGGTGTTCCAGTCATGCAGCATCCTGTGCGCATAGTACATTGGGTGAAATAACGGAGGGGTCCGTTGGTAAATTTTTTATAGACCGGGTAAAGCAGCCCCTTTCGGGGAGATCTGTAATTCGTTAAAAGCACCGGTTTTTATGGTATACGAAAAATATTAGCTACCAATGCCCGGTATACGTGGTCTTCCCGGACGGCTGATGGATATCGGACCGGTACGGCGCCATAGCCTGATTGCCTTTTTATCCTCGATCGGGGTGACGGTAATCGGCTTTTTTACGACGATTTATATTGCCCATAACGCAGGGCCCACGGCACTTGGTGGCTTTTTTCTTCTCCTCGCATACGTGGGGATAATCGGTCTTTTTACTGATGGAGGTATCAGTGGTGCGGCACTCCAGCGGATCAGTGAAGGGGAATCGCCGGACGAGTACTTTACTGCCCACGTCGCCGTTCGTGTAGTGCTGCTTGCAGCTACCCTGACAGTCCTTATCGCGGTCCGGCCACTCTTTGTCGATCTCAACCAGTCAGGTCTTTTTCTCTGGCTGCTTGTCGCGCTCGTGGTGTCTGCAGTGGCAGGTATCGTATCAACAGGGGTGTATGGAAGCGGGAAGGTCGGGATCCTGCAGATTGCCGACCTGGCTAACAATATTATCCGGGTAACCGTGCAGGTTATTGCCGTATATCTCGGGTACTCCGTGGGCGGACTGGCAGCGGGGTTCGTTGCCGGGATCATTGCCGGGCTGCTGATCAATTTCCGGGTCCTTTCGATGAAGATCGTTACATTTGGACGCAGGAATATCAGCAGGCTCCTCTCTTTTTCAGGGTGGGCATTTATCACCGGTCTGACCGGGGCCCTGATGGGGTATGCCGATACCATTCTCGTCGGGTATTTTCTCTCCAATTCCGAAATAGGGATGTACAGGACTTCATTCCAGCTTGCGACCATTGCGCTTTTTGTAATGATCGCACTCCGGACGGCACTATACCCAAAAATCGCATCATGGATGAAAGAAGGGGCGATCGGATCAGTAGAAACTGCACTGGCACGTGCCATTACCTATTCCCTGGCACTTGCCGTACCGGCCGCATGCGGTGCATGGGTCCTCGGCAGCAGTCTCCTCTACTACCTGTACGGGGCTTCTTTTGTTGCTGCCGGGCCTGCATTGTCCCTTCTCTTCATGGTTGAGCTTGTAACGGTCTTCCTTTCCCTTGAGACGATGTGTCTTGGAGCACTTGATATGCCGAAAAATGTTTTCCAGCTTACTGCAATCGGGGCGGTATCGACTATCCTGCTCGATATTTTGCTGATCCCCATGTTTGGCATTACCGGGGCTGCCTTTGCCCTCCTCCTTGGTACTGGGATTTTTGCACTTGCAGCCCATGTTGTACTGAAAAAACGGATCCAGGTAAGGATTGAAAAAAAACCGGTGGCCTCGATTATTATTTCATCGGTTGTCATGGCATTGTGCGTATATGCATACCAGGTTGTACTTCCTGTTACGAATGTTTACCTGATTGCCGGCGCCGTTGTAACCGGGATGTTCGTATACTCCCTGCTCCTGGTGCGGCTTGACCGGAGTATACATGACGAAGTGCGTGATATGGTGACTGGAATAGGTCTCCCATGGCCGGGCAGGTTGTAATCCTGAAATATTAACGGGATAAATAGCATTCAGTAATAACCTGCTGCCACATCCGGCGAGGCATCACGATTTCATCGACCAGGCGGGTAGAAACATGGATCAGCCAGTAAACGACCGTAAAATCCTCTTTTATCTTTACCTGCTCGGTTTTTTTGCCATTTTTTCAACAACCATATCGAAAAGTCCCGTATTACCCCTTTTTGCACAGGCATTAGGGTCCGGTGATGCAACCCTCGGGCTGATCTCTGCCGTTTCCCCCTTTGCGGGAATTTTATTTTCATTTCCTGTCGGTGCAATGTCCGATAAAATTGGGAGAAAGCGCCTCCTTGTTGTGGCCGGGGCAGTGTTTGTTATTGCACCGCTCCTGTATCTCTTCATCAGTGACCCGTTGATGCTTGTCCCGGTCCGGTTCTTCCACGGACTCGGGACTGCAATCCTTGGTCCTGTTGCTGCGGCATTGCTCGTCGACCGGTTCCCGGGGAAGAAGGGGGAAGTCCTTGGACAGTACTCCTCGGCCACGCTTATGGGAAGGACGCTCGCACCGCTTACCGGCGGCATCATTATTTCATATTTTGCCTCGTACACGGGACTCATCAGTTACCAGGTCGTTTATTTCGTGGCCTTCCTTGTTGCAATACCCGCCTTTGCAATTACACTCCTCTATTCTGAAAAAGACCACCATGATATCGTTTTCATGCAGTTCAAAGAGTATGCCAGGAGTTTTAGGATTTTTTTTGGTGACCGGGTCCTCAGGGCCACCGCCCTGGTAGAGATGGCGACATATTTCTCATTCGGGGCGTTTGAAACATTTCTCCCTGTTTTTCTTTTTGACAGAGGATTTGCCGCTTTTGAAATCGGAATTATCTTCGCGGTCCAGGTGGTTTTAATGGCCATCACAAAACCGTTATTCGGACGTGTCGCAGACCGTGTGGATAAGCGGCTCCAGATCCTTGCGGGTCTTTTCATGATCGGTGCATCTGTCGCGGTAATCCCGTATTTTTCACAATTTTCCGCATTTCTCCTGTTAAGTGTCACTGCCGGTTTCGGGCTGTCCCTTTCAACAGTCGCAACCGGGGCATATACCGGTGAGATTGCCGCAAAAAAGGAGCTCGGTGCATCAATGGGTGCACTTTCGTCCACGATGGATATCGGGCACTCACTTGGGCCGCTGATTACCGGGCTCATTATCGGGTATACGCTGAGCTACCAGGCGGGTTTCATGTCAGGATTAGTCCTGACTCTGTTCACAGCGGTGCTTTTTATCTGGTCTGTAGTTGGACCGGAGCCAGAATAGTAAACGGGTGATTACCTGCCAGGCTGTACTGCGGGGAAATATTCTTCCACCTGGGAAACAAGGGGCAATACGTGGTGCCCCAGGATCCTGGTAACCGGGTTGGTTTCTTAATTCTTCAGTTACGCCGGTAACCGTCGTTAATCATGTTGGTGAGCCAGCGGTCAAGAAAAGTAACAAGTTCGTTTTTAACCGCGAGATTTACCTTACCAGGTTCCGGGTATACGATTTTATGGCCTTTCTGGTCCTGGTACGTAAGGGGCTCGGCAAATTTTCTCTCGTGGTCGACCCGGATCTCCATATCAGGGTCAGGGACCATAACCCCGTCAACCTCCCTGTTATGGGCAATCGCATAGCGGTCAGGAGAAAGCCGGTCGATATAGAGCGGCGTCAGCGGGTCATTTTTAATGACATCATACTCGCTCACCGAGAGTACACCTATTACATCCAGCTTGTGGTAGATTGCTCCATACACTTCAGTCATTCGAATCAAATCCCTCTGTAGTTATATAATCTGATCAAGGGGAGGATCATAAAGGTTATGCATCATCCCAATTCCCCGGAATTCCAGGCCTGATATTATCGGCTAGAACGTATCCGCTAAAATGTACGTATTAAAGTGGTTTTCCGGTACAATTTTTATCTGAATACCTGTCGTTGAGATACCGGAGGGAGAATATCCCGGTTTTTATGAAACCTGGAGAAAAATCTGTTATGATTTAGGGAAAACGGGGGAACACCTGACCTGCTCCCGATCGTCCTTTCTCTCACCCGTGTGTTGATAACACAAGCGGGATCATCAGGCAGGTGAACAGGATTAACGGTGCAATAGTATGCAGGGCTGCAGCTGCATAAAATGCCTTCTTTGCGCTCCGTATTGCACTGATACTTTTTCCGATAACCTTACCTTTGCATTTTTTTGAAACATTCATAATTTTCACCTATAAAGGGCCAGGATTTGAACCCTCTGGGAGGCTCTGTATTGCCTGGTCCTGCGTACTGGGTGTCCGTCCAGCCCTGATATATTGGGGTGATTCCACTGGTAGGTCAATATGTCATGGTTTGTTGTAGAGGTAACTTCATGATACCCTTATCGAACCTATGGTGCCAGTGGTTGTCAGGGGAAGGTCATTGTTTGCCAGATGCACGATATCTTTTAATTATTGCCGCTGCGACGATCGGAGCGACCATTAAGGGTAACAACCCGGAAGAGGCTTTGGTAGTTGGTACTGTTGTCGGGACCGGTGCAAGAGCTGAAGATATCAGTACGCTCTGACCCGGTGATAGCTGTACAATTGTTGAATAGTCTGAATATCCTGTCATCCGGATGGAAATACCGTGCCTTCCTGCCGGAACAGAACTCAGTGTGACCGGGGTAATTCCCTGCACCGTATCATCAAGAAAAACGGATGCACCGGAAGGGACCGAACTGATTTCTACCGATGCATACGGGCCCGGGTTTGGACTTTGAGCAAGGTTTGCAGATACGGTCGAAGTTGCACCTGCTCCAATCTCGACCGTCTCTGAATAACCCTGGTAGTTTGACATTTTCAGCTCCACCGAGTATGACCCGGGGTCAATCCCGGTAAAAACGGTCGGACCACCGGCGTGGGTAACACCCTGGTAGGTACCGTCAATATAAATTCCGGCCCCCGCAGGGTCTGAAGAGATCCGAAGGTTGCCGGTCGATGGGTCTGTAAAGGGGATGAGCGTGAACGAGAGATAGGTTGTTTTCCCCTCTTCAATGAACACCTCCCCGGTCAGGTCCTGGTACCCGTAATGTTTCAGGGCCACAACGTGGGTGCCTGTAGCGATACTCCCGATAGCGGTTGAAGTCTTACCTTTGTAAATACCGTCAACATAGAGATCAGCACCCCCCGGTGAGGTTACTACCTGTAATGCACCAGTACTCGTCAGCGGATACAGCATGATAAACACCTCAGCAGTCTGACCTGCAGTCACCTCAACAGGTCCTGAGTACGGGCTGAACCCTGACAGGAATGCCTGAACAACATGCCCCCCTACAGGGACACCGGTATAGATCCATGGTGATGTTTGTCCCAGTACTCCGTCAACATTCACAAGGGCGCCCGTAGGGCTGGTCATGACTTTAATCGACCCGGTTGCCTCTGTGGGTTGGAGTGGTGCGAAAACGGGAATGGCCTGTCCAGCAACCGGATTTTGTGAAAATGACTGGGTCCAGGTAACATAACCCATCTTCGACACGCTCAATGTATGCCCCGGGGTGCTGGAACTGAATACCGGGACAGTCACGGGTGTCTCACCCACGAATTTCCCGTCAAAAACCACATCAGCCCCGCTGGGACTGGAACCTACCTGGTAATAACCATAATCCCCTGAAGCCTGGCCGGATACAGGTTGTAAAAAATCGGCAAACACCCCTGCCTGGCTGAGAAATGTGATCCCAGCAATTAAAAAAAATAATAATACGGTCTTTTGTCCGGGTGACATCGGAATACCTCAACTGTACCACGGATTTTGTCTCACTTATTAATAAAATACTGCATATCCCTCCAAAAATAAAGGAATATTGTAATCCAATTCAAAAAGACTGGAAGGGATATTTTCGTTTTAATCCATGCAGTAAGGGTCTGATTTTACATTACCGAAATTATTGTCCGGATTTCCATGAACCCTTCCGGATTCATATTGGGATCCAGGGTAATGATGTGCTGTGAATTGCATGGTATTCGATTTATTTTGATTATGGTTACGC
>JBAXTR010000118.1:0-6706 GCA_037130095.1 Methanomicrobiales archaeon | reverse complement strand
CCACAACGCGACCCTCGCGCATAACCGTGGGGGTAGCTTCCCAGTTACCCCCACGGTTATGCGCGAGGGTCGCGTTGTGGATCGTGCTCTGCAGCAGGGAGTCAGTCGAATAAAAAGCCTGCGTTATTCGAAAAACTGGTATGATCCGCCCGGTACCCGTATTTCGAACCGGGCACCTTTCCCTTCAGTGCCAGTCTCTTTGATAGTGATACCCGTAAGGAAGAGAACTTCCCTTGCGAGAAATAAACCAAGCCCGGTATTCTCTCCAAACCCTCTGCTGAAAATTTTCTCTTTATCATTTTTTGGAATACCAACACCATTGTCTTCCCATACGATCACCAGGTACCCCTTCTCGTGGTGAACAGAGACCCGGATTTCCGTCACCTGCTCCCCGTGCCGGATAGAGTTGTCGAGAAGGTTAAAAAAGACCAGTTTAAGCATAACATCTGCGTACAAGAGGACATTCTGCCTTTCTGCATACAATGTAACGGCCCCGGGGAGATCCGAATAGGGCAGGATTTTATCCAGTTCCTGCCACTGTGGTTCGTGGGTACCAAGGTCCTGGTATATCCGGGTAAACTCAATCTGTGACCCGATGGCCTTCGCCGCGGATTCCATTTTGTGGAAGATTTCATCCATTGCAGGGTCAGGTATTTCCTTTTTGACCTTCCCCAGGTATCCCAGGAGTACCATAACCTTGTTGAGGATGTCATGGCGGGTGATACCCCCCATCAGGTTCAGCTGGCGATTTGCCCTGCACAGGGCTTCTTCCGCCTTTTTTCGTACGGTGATATCCTCCGCTGCCCCGAGGATCTGCATCACCTTACCCCCTGCGTCCCGTGTGAACGCGGTATCACGGCTTCGTACCCACCGCCACTGCCCGTCAGAATGCCTCAGCCTGAACTCAACTTCGAGCACATAATCCTCGCTGGATGTTATGAGTTGTTCCTGGTGGCGGGCGACAAGATCTACATCATCAGGGTGCAGGATGTTCTGGAACAGCTCAGGCCCGAGGTCCATGATCTGGAGGGGAGAATACCCGAGGAAACTGAGAATATCCCGGTTGGCATATACATTGGAGTGCTGTCCCAGGTCATAGATGTAGATAAGATTCGGGGTAATCTGAAGAATCCGATCTGTGAAGTAGTGGCTCTCCTTCAGTTCCCCTTCAACCCTCTTTCTCTCGGTGATATCAACAAGGACCATCCAGATCCGGTCGGCCTTGCGGTGTTTATTGAGGAGCGGTAACCCCTCGATGTGGGCATAGCTGACTGCCCCATCTCTGCCCCTTAATTCAACTTCGGATCTCTGTTTTTCTCCGGTTTCAACCAGGGCCCTGCAGAATTCATTAAACGCATTGATACAACTCTGTTTAAGGTATGCATGAAAACGTTGACGGATAATCGTCTGCCTTTCGTGACCAAGGAGTAACGCCCCGGTCAGGTTCACCTCTTCGATGTGTCCTGCAATGTCCAGGACGAAGTAGCCCACGGGGGCAAAGTCATAGAGATCGAGATATTTATCACGAAGCTCCTCGGCGATATTGCGGGTACGGATCAGCTCTTCGTTCTGCAGCTCCAGTTCCACCTGGTGCACCTGCAGTTCATGTACCTGTGCACGCTGGGCTTCTGGTGTGAGCAGCGTTTCCTGAAAACTTTTTCTAGTTTTCAGGGCGGTTTCTGCCTTGGTACGCAGGTCTGAAGCGGTGTCACCGGCCTGTTTTTTTGTTGGTTTGACGGTTGCTTTCTTCATCGAATCAAACCGGTTTCCGCTATACCCGGCCTCCGGCAATCGTAAGAAGGATAAGGGGGGGGCGTGATCCTTCTGATTCGACCTGCATTGCATTGAGAATCAGGGTCTGTTTTCCCATCCCGGGTATATCCATCTCAACGTTATAATTTTCAAACACCCTGTTTTCCACTATTACCTTGTCGAGTAACGTTCTCAGATCAATGCTGTTCAATTGCCCCCTGCTGATTTGGGATAGATTTTTACCCATAACCTCGTTCTTCACAAGCCCGAATTTTTGCAGGAACGCACGGTTTACAGAGAAGATCGTCATGCTATCGTCAAGGACAAGAAGGGGGTCCCTTACCGTGGTAATTACAGCCTCTGAAAAGCTCAGCGCGTCTGACATTTTCTGTTCCAGTTGCCGGTAAGGGGTGACATCGGCCAAGGTAATGACAATCCCCTCGATCCGGTTCTCCAGTGTCCGGTACGGCATGATCCTTACCACAAAGTACTTTCCTCCAGCGGTTGGAACGGTTTTCTCTGAAAATACCAGTGTCCGGAGCACTTCCCGCAAATCATGGGCCATTTCAGGGTAAACCAGGTCAGAAGTAATATCGGTAACAGGCCGCCCGATATCCCCGGGGATCATCTTGAAGATTTTACTCGCCGGGGCGGTGAACCGCCTGATATTGAGATTCTCATCAAGGAAAATGGTGGCAATATTCGTGCTGTTAAGCAGGTTCGCCAGGTCATTGTTCACACCGGAAAGTGCATCGACCCGGCCCTTCAACTCGGCGTTGACAGTCTGGAGCTCTTCGTTAAGGGACTGCAATTCCTCTTTTGAGGTGGTGAGTTCCTCATTTGTTGACTGCAACTCTTCATTGGTGGACTGCAGCTCTTCATTGGTGGACTTAAGTTCTTCCTGCGAAGTCTGCATCTCCTCCATGGTTGTCTGCAGGTCCTCATTCACCTCCTCGAGTTGTTCTTCAAGTTGGGTAATGCGGGCATTACGGAGTTTTGGCGGCGTGGTTTTCTCCTTCCGGGTAATCACGGTATTTTCACCGGGGGGGGTGACCACATCAGAAAAAGCAACCATCAGCATACCCCTGAGCATTTCAGGCTGATCAACAGGTTGTACCATTATGTCCACATACTGGACACCGCCGTTATTTCCGACATGAAGGTTATGGACGGTAACAGGACTTTTATCACGGACCGCCTTATTGATAGCACTTGTCAGCTCGTGCCTGATACCATCCCGTGCCATGACAAAGATATTCCAGTTCGCTTTCCCTGCTGCCGGTTCCAGGTATTTACCTGTTTTTCCATTGATATAGAAGATATCCCCCTGTTCGCCGACAAGTACTGCCGCAGGGGAGAACTGGCGGAGTAATACCTCGTCTGCAAGGGACTGGAGATTGGCAACAGGTTTTGTAACTTTAACTTCACCCGCGTTTTCCGGTAATGCGGGAAAGAACGCTGTTGGAAACTCGACAGGTTCACCACCGGGAACCGGCTGGACCCGCTGGAAAATCCTGGAGTCCTGATCAAGTACATGGAATAGCTTATTAAAGCCCCCTATCGATTCAGATGTTCCAAGGAGAAGGATTCCACCGTTATTGAGGGAATAATGAAATAACGGGATGATTTTCTTCTGGATTTCCGGTTCAAGGTAGATAAGCAGGTTCCGGCAGCTGATAAGGTCCAGGCGGGTAAAAGGTGGCTCCATGATCAGGTTCTGTGGAGCAAAAACAACCATCTGGCGGATCTCCTTGCTGACACGGTAGCCAGGTTCTTCCCTGGTAAAAAAACGCTCCAGGCGGTCTTGTGAGACATCGATGAGGATATTTTCTGGATAAAATCCCTTCCGTGCACGATCGATAGCATCCCGGTCCAGGTCTGTCGCATAGATCTGGAGCGACAGTCGTTTCCGTGGGGTAATGTTATCCAGCGCTTCCCGATATACCATGGCGAGCGTGTAGGCTTCCTCACCGGTTGAGCACCCCGCTACCCATGCCCGTAATGTCCTTCCATCCACAGAGTCGAGAAGCAGGCGGGGGAGAATCTCCGCCTTTAACCGTTCCCAGACCAGAGGGTCACGGAAGAAAGTGGTAACGCCAATGAGTAATTCCTTGAAAAGCAGGTCGATCTCGGGCGGGTTTTCCTGCAGAAATCGCACATAACCGGCAATCCGGTTAATCATATGGATGGCCATACGCCGTTCGATCCTGCGGTACAGGGTACTTTTTTTATATAACGAGAAGTCGTGACCGGTATGCGCCCTGATCAGGATGATAATTTTGCCCAGTGAACTTTTAAGACTGCTATCAATGTTGGTCCCGGCAGGTTGCACATCACGAACATGCGAGAGGTACTGGCCAATCTTTTCCGGCAGTTCTGTCGCCGCTGCAACGACATCGGCAAGTCCTGAATCGATAGCACTTCGTGGCATGCCGTCAAACTTTGCTGATGCAGGGTCCTGGACAACAACAAGTCCAGCCTTTTCCTTGATCGCCCGGAGCCCAAGGGTCCCGTCAGATCCCATGCCGGAAAGGATGACCCCGATGCTTTTTCCCTGCAGGTCTTCGGCAAGCGAGCGGAAGAAAAAATCAATAGGGAGTCGCATACCACGAGGTTTCGCTGGTTCCAGCAGGTACAGGTTCCCGTGGAGAAGAGAGAGGTCCCTGTTTGGCGGGATCACGTATACACAATCAGGCCTGACTTCCATGTTATCGGTCACCTGGTATACTGCCATCCTGGTGATCCGCTGGAGGAGCTCAGGCATGAAGCCCTTGTAATCCGGATCCAGGTGCTGGACGATGATAAACGCCATACCACTGCCTTCCGGTACAGCTTGGAGGAATTGTTCAAGGGCCTCAAGTCCCCCGGCGGAGGCACCAATTCCGATTATCGGGAACCATGCTCCCTGGTTGCCGGGGAGTTCATCCTCCCCCGCCCGGGTCCCGGTCACCGGTGGTTCATGAGATGTACCCTTTTTTTTCATCCCTTGTGTTTGTTTCAATCCCTTAACCCCTCCAGGATGTATGGATCTACCTGTACCCCTAAACGCGATCCAGGCCCTTATCTGGCTAATGGGTAAATTGTCACGTCTACAAATAAATCTATCCGGGGTCAGATCAAATAGATTTCGCTGTTTAACGGAATAACCTAATACATTTACCCCCGGTTTTCAGGAAGCCGGGATAGACCTGACCAGATCAGGTCTCTTTTTTTACTACTCCCGCCCGCAACAATGAAACTCCAGCTGCAAGCAGGGTAAGCATGGCAGAAACAACCATGATGAGAGAAAATGCAGAGGAAAGAATTACCGGCCCGGCCTGGAGTACCGGCCCCGAATATCCGGCAAGACTGGTACTGATCGATAACAGGATACTTGCAAGTGAGACACCAAGTGCCATTCCAAGATTCCTGACCGTTGCACTGACGCTTGATGCAGTCCCTATTTTTTCAACCGGCAGTGAGCTCATGATCTCAGTATTATTGGGGCTCTGGAAAAGGACCATCCCGATTGTCATCGGAATGAATGCCAGTACTATCAGGAGCAGGTCCATCCCAGTTGAAAGGACCGCCAGCAGGATGAGGGAGACGGTCGTAATGACCATCCCTGCTGCTGCGTAATGGGGGGAATAATGGTTGTCATATAGCCAGCCTGCTACCGGGGACCCAACAACCATGATAACGGGGATTACCAGGAATACAAGGCCAACCTGTGAGGGGGGGAGGGAGAGGACACCCTCAAAATAGAACGGGCCGAGGATGTTCACCATGAAGAGGGCAATGAAATATAATGCAGTCGCGAGGACAGGCAGACTGAATGCAGGTACCCGGAAGATTGAAAGGTCAAGCAGGGGATTCGACACCCTCCGTTCCGTATAAAGGAATATTGCAAATGAGGCAGCGAATATGCAGGTAAAGACTGCAACGGGCCCGGTTACTGCAAGATCTGCCGCAATGGCGGACAGGGCGAGCATTAAGGATACCATGAAGATGACCATGGTGACTGCCCCGGTCCAGTCCATCCTGATCTCTTTTCGGGTAGTGCCACCCGAGCCGAAATATTTCATGGCAACGGGGATCAACACCGCACCGATCGGGACGTTTATCAGGAATATGTACTGCCACCCGAGTGTATCGACAAGAAACCCCCCTAATACAGGGCCCGCGATACTGCCAATGGCAACAGTTGCACCTACATATCCCATCGATTTTCCCTGCTCACCCCGCGGGTACAGCTGGTAAATGATCGCGCTCGAGATGGAGAACAGCATTGCAGCACCTGTCGCCTGGACAACCCGGAACAGGATCAGGACAGGCAGATCAGGCGCCAGGCCACACGCGAGCGATCCCAGGGTGAAAACAACAAACCCGAAGATAAACATCCTCCCCCTCCCGACATACTCAGAAACCCTGCCAAATATAAGAAGAAGGCTTGTAAGCGTCACGAGATACGCGGTCACAACCCATTGTGAGTACGTTACATCCACACCGAAATAGGTAGTAATGGTGGGAAGTGCAATGTTCACTACGTTGCCATCGAGGACTGCCATAAAAATTGCGGCAAAAACGATAAATGCCACGAAACGTGGCTTTTTATGTTCCGCTGAAACCGGACTGGCTGGTAGGGACATTCGACCTTATAACTTCTCATCCGTCCGGGTTTATAGTTTCAGGATTGCCCGGGGTGTGAAAAAAGACTGCGAGATCCAAAGATGGCGGCACCTCCTGGATTTCAGGTAAAAAAATCTTTGGGGGGTCGTCCCTGCTCCGGATATGGAGGGGTTATCAGGTCTACCTGAGTTTCCCGGTTTCTTTCCAGAACTCGTACTCGTGCGTCCACTGGTCCTTGTTCATAAGAACGAGGTTTTTCATATATTCAGCCCGCTCCCGGTGAAGTTTATCCTGCTCGGGATATTCTTCGGTGTTGATGATCGCATCTGCGAGAACGGTACCCAGC
>JBAXTR010000117.1:0-6708 GCA_037130095.1 Methanomicrobiales archaeon | reverse complement strand
CGTTCGAATATTTTCATGGGAAATCCTGGGGATAATAAAAAGAGTTAACAGAATGCTTAGACTGGAGGGGATTTCACCCCCTCCCTGCCCCACCCCCATCAAGATATTCTTTGGGTCGGGTTTAACAAAATCCTATTGCATAAAGAGTGCCGGGGGATAGTTTCTATCCCAACGGGGTCGCCACAGCAGAGGGGCGTAGCCCCGGGAGCGTTGGAAAATTAAGGAATAGTCCGAAACGGTAAGACCATATTAGAGCATTCCTACAGAGCCCAACAACCAGTCCTGTATCCCGGATGGCGTTTTGAATCCCGCCAGCTAATCGATTATTGCTATGGACAACGTAAGCAGTGCATAAAAAAGGTTTTCCCGTTCTCACAGGATCGGCGAGAACAGGCGGGAAATGGAAGACCGCACCTTGAAATAACCTGACCTGCTGTTATACCATTCTGGTGTGAGCTCAGTACATTTTGAAAGGTCATCGAGATAGGCCTGTTTCAGTTCACCTGCGACCTTTTCATCGTAAATAATCGCGTTCGTCTCGAAATTGAGCCGGAAACTCCTCACATCCCAGTTGGCACTACCGACCGATGCTACGGTACCATCGATCACGATGGTCTTCGCGTGAAGGAACCCGTTATCGTAGGTATAGGCCTTCACGCCCGAGTCAAGGAGCTGTTCCACGTACGAATGACTCGCCCAGTACACAAACATATGGTCAGGTACGCACGGGATCATGACCCGGACGTCAATTCCTGACAGGGCTGCAATGCGGAGTGCATCGGTAATACTTTCGTCGGGTATAAAATACGGGGACTGGATGTAGATGGTCTCTACAGCGGAATTGATCATCTTCAGGTATGATTCTTTGATCGGGTTCCACCGGGTATCAGGCCCGCCGGATACAACCTGGATTGCAGTACCCTCGGAATGAGGAGTTTCGTGAAAATAACGGTCATCGGTTGTCAGTTTGTCAGCCGATGCATAATTCCAGTCGAGAAAGAACCGTATCTGGGCAACAACTGCACCATTCCCCTTGATCCTGACTGCTGCATCCCGCCAGTACCCCCAATGTTTGTCCAGCCCGAGATAATCATCACCGATATTAAAACCGCCAATAAAGGCAGTATCACCATCTATGACAGCAATTTTCCGGTGGTTCCGGTAGTTGACCCGGTAGTTGAAATACGAGATCAGGGATGGGAAAAAGACCGCATGCTTTCCGCCGGCAGCCTTGAACTCATCATAAAAATGTTTAGGCAGACCACCACTCCCGACCCCGTCGACCAACAGGCGAACTTCCACTCCTTCGCGGGCTTTGACGGTCAGTGCTTTCATGATGTCACGGCCAAGCCCGTCGTCCTTGAGAATGAAGTATTCCATGTGAACGTGATCCCGGGCCGCATTAATTGCTTCAATCAGGTCAGCAAACTTGGCTTTCCCATCGGTATAGGGTTTTACCTGGTTGTTGAGGGTAATTAATGCCTGGTTATTCTGTAGCAGCAGCAGTGCCATCCGGAAAATGGCGCCGGACCATCGATCACTTCCCTTTTCACCCTTTATTTTTACCTCTTTTACCTGGGATGCAATATAACTGGTTAATTCCTGGTCAGCCCCGGATTTAATGGCAAACATTTTTTCTTTCCGGTAATACTGCCCGAAGATTAAAAACAGGAGAAATCCTATAACCGGGAGCAGGAACAGGACAACAAGCCATGAAAGAGCGGAAACCGGGGTTTTTCTCTGGATAAATACAATAGTTATGGCAAAAAAAATGTTTACGATAATAAATATCGGCAACAGGAAGTGGTATATCTGCATCAGGACATCAACTATCATCTGGGAACCTCGGGACTATGGAATTGCAATAATGCCTTTTGGACAATTAACCATAAGAACCCCGATATTAATTTCTTTTCTTTTTATTACAATCCGGCCTGCCAAGTATTCTGTCCATAGAAATTACCGGTTAAGATACCAGGTACTGATAATTGCACCGATTTCTACCAGCACTGGACAACAGTCCAGGGCAGGGCTGATGAATGACGCATGAATAAGTCCCGGCAGTTAAACAACACCGGTTTGTTCGTGAACGGCACAGAACGTGACCTGCTCTTCCGGGTCGTACTCTGCAACCGAACGGACTGTTACAACGGCACCATTGTCTTTCCTGCGAATGTTATACACGATGTCAAAACGCAGGCCTTCAGATATCAATGCACGTTTTGCCCGGCGAAGTTGTTCCCGGTGTTCCGGCAGCGGGAGGTCTTCAAAGTCAGAAAGGGAACATTCACACGCCGGTAGACCAAACAGGGCCTTCGCACCTTCCGAAAGGATAACCGTGGCGACTCCTTCTTTGTGTTCCCAGTAGCCCGACCGGGCCAGCCGCTCGGCACGATGGTAACGGGCAATGCTCGTCTGCAGCACATGTTCCGCCTGCATCCATCCGGTAATATCCCTCGTGGTCATCATCGCTCCCTGGATTTCAGGCACATCAAGGAGACTGGTGATGACCGATTCGACCTGCATATAGGTCTCATCCGTTTTCCGGATACGGTAACGTACTGGGGTCCTGACATGATCTTTATCAAACGACCGGGTAAATTCATCGCTCACGGCTGAAACATCATCGGGGTGGATAAAGTCCAATAATTTTTTCCCGGTCATGCTCATTGCCTTGTACCCGAGCATCGGCTGGATCGGGGGAGACGCAAAGATAATCACACCATCCCGGTTGAGCAGGGCAATAATCTCGTCAGAATGCCGGATGATCGTCTGGAACCAGGTCTCGTTCTGCTGTAGCATGCCTTCGACATTGGTCCTCCGGACAAGCTGGCGGATCTTATGGGCCAGCTCGGCGAACTGGGCCTTGGGTTCTCCACCTTTCTGGAGATAGAAATCCGCACCGCTATTGATCGCCTCGATTACCACTTCCTCCCTTCCCTTCCCGGTAAAAAGGATGAACGGGATATCACCTTTTGCCGACCGGACTAGTTTTAAAAATTCTATTCCGTCCATGTGTGGCATCTGGAAATCTGAAACGATTACGTCATACCTCATGAGGTCAAGCTGGTCCAACCCCTGCGTGGCCGAATTGAGCGTTTCTACCTTGATATCGTTCGTCCTCTCAAGGAATAATTTTCCGATTTCAAGGAGGCCCGGCTCATCATCGACGTATAGAACCTGGATCATGTTGTAACGGATCTTACGTTGCATAATTCTATGCAATAGATATTCCGGTCTTGATTCCATATTCTGCGAACCCAGGCATTGGTACAAGGTTCAAAAATTACAGTACCACAAGGTTCCAACCTGTTCATCGGGAAATAAAATACGGGAGCACACAAGGTTTCCAACCCACCTTTACGGGTATAAAAAACATGTTGAAACCGGTGACCCGGGAAACGAAACGTATTGGTTCGATATTTTCAAGTACGAGGCAATGATTCTGGTTATAATAACCAATGGACTGTTTTAAACTGCGAATTATTTCACATTCATACCTGAGTATAAATAATCACCCGGTTATCATGTTCTTTATGAACCGATGTACCTACGTGACTCTCGCCTTGCTGGTAGTGGTCATCGCTATGATATCAGCAGGTTGCACTTCGTTAACGGGTGGGAGCGATCAGAAGTCCCTGGCATCTGCACCAAATGATGTGACAGGCAGGACAAGTTATGAAGCTGGGATCGGGCAGGGGAGTTATACCGCGGTACCAACCCATGCCCCTGTTGTAGCCGGCAGCCCAGACACCCCGGGTCAAAGTGCCGCGATTGAACAGAAACTCATCTACACAGGCCAGGTGAGCCTGGAAGTAACCAATGTACCGGCGGCTGTTGACAGCCTGAAAGCACTGGCTGCCGGAAAGGGAGGGTATTTCGCTTCTTCAACCTACAATACGCAATACAATGACCGCCGGACTGCCACGGTTGTCCTCAGGGTCCCTGCAAAGGAATTCGAAAACGTGCTCGCGGGTATCAAAGAGATCGGATCGGTGAAGTCTGCAACAACCAGCGGTGAAGATGTAACTGCCGAGTATGTTGACCTCATGGCACAGAAGACCTCGTACCAGAACCAGATCGCTCAATACAACGAAATAATGAAAAAGAGCGAGAAAGTTGAGGACATCATAAAGGTCCAGGAGCAGATTGACCGTGTCCAGACCAGTCTCGACCGACTCGAGGGCAGGATACGGTACCTGGATAACCGGATAGACCTCTCGACGATCACCGTGAGCATGGCAGAAAAGGAACCCGTCGGTGGGGAACCGGGACATAGTTTCATAAGTACCATTAATGAAGGGATTTCTGGCCTTGTCGGGATGATTGATTTCCTTGTCGTGGCATTGTTAACCCTTCTTCCCCTGATAATTATCGGGACTGCAGGATACGGGGCCTACCGTTGGTACCAGTCAAAAAAGACAAAAGGGGCTACCCCTCCTGAACCGGTAACACCGGAAAAGAAATAGAATACCCGGTATATCTTAAATTTTTTAGAGAGATTCACCAAGTTATCATCATTCCATGGGGGCTGATTGCATTTCCGGGGACCTAATGGTGATTATTCCATCCATCTTGTTACCTGGTCTGGAGGGGGCCGGATGGACGGTGGTAACTGCTCCATGTAGTACCCGACTGCACAGCCGTTTAGTTCGAAAGCGTCCGGCTGGATGCCAAGGAGACGGCAGAATTCGGGGTCTGATCCCATCTGCCCGGTCACCGACACGAGCTGGAACCCAAGGTTTAAGGCGGTCGCCTTAAGCCACATATTCTCGAGGCAGTGGGCGAGTGACTGCTGTTCAACCGGGGGGAACCCTTTCCGTTCGGCGACCACGATATACCAGGGGGCGGTCTCTACTCCCGGTACTACGCCGGCCTTCCTGATCATTTCAAGACGTTTTGAAAATGGTTCTGCCGTTGACCGTAATGCCGGGTTGTGTTTCATCCTTTTTTCAAGATCTTCTGCCATCATGTGGACCGATCTCATCAGGAGGCCGCCTGCAATCGCAAGGCCACGACTGTCCCGGGGAAAAACAAAGAACTGCCTGAAATACTCATTGCCTTTCCCCCCAACCGCTGCAGCCGCAAAGGGGGCAGCAAGACCTGCCTGTATGATCCCGCGGATATCATCCTCAGGGGGGGTATCCGGCCGGAACATCCGGTACGTCCGGCGTGCGTTGATGATCTCATCGAGTACCATTCCGGTGGATTCGTCAAATATGCACATATTTCTTGTTCTGGAATTCATCGTTGATGAACGTGCTTATGCCGTCCCAGGGACCTTTGGAAGCAGGAGGCATGGAAAAAGAGGAAATTCACGCGTATTTTTACAGGTAATCTGGAAAAGGAGAGAATATAGAGCATTTATTAATTCCCAGGAACTGTTTTGTACGATAGGATTATACGGTACATTATCCGATAGTCAATCATGAAGCTTTCAATCCTTGTATTGAGCCTGGTACTCGCTGTTGCGTTTGTATTAACAGCAGGATGTACACAGAATGCAACGCCCCCGGTGGTAACACCGACCCCGACTCCACTCGCGACACCGGTTGTCACCCAGACAACGGTCCCGGTAACAACGGTCAAGCAGGTTGGAATGGGCACCCCGGGGCCGACACAGGTCCTCCCGGTTGACTACATGCTTGATTTCATGGTGCAGGGTAACGGAGATACGGCAAACCCCTACATGGCAGTGACGCTCCGGGGCGGAAACGGGATGAACCTGGATTCCCGCGTTGATATAACGTTTACAAAGCCTGACGGGACATCACAGCAGAACTACATGCTGCCCCCGTTCTCTGTCGGCCAGCAGGTGACGTTCCCCTCCAGCACCTTCCAGAACCGGGTGGAGATATGGGTAACTGCTCCGACCGTAGGTAAGATCAAGACCTATGACCAGATAGTCCCGTTCAAATCGATCAACCCATAAGGGCAGAATTTTAAGCCAAAATTCCTTTTTTTTTTAATACAATTCGTCAGAATGAGATTCTTTAAAGGATGACGGTTACATCGTCCAGTTGCCGGGAGCCGGAGTTTTGACGGGTTGAAATCCGGTACTTTTCATACCGGTAACGGCACGATAAGATTATACGGTATTTTGTCTGATATTCCACCATGAAGCTTTCAATCCTTGTATTGAGTCTGGTACTCGCTGTTGCATTTGTATTAACGGCAGGATGTACCCAGAGTGCAACACCCCCGGTAACAACACCAATCCCGACGGCAAGTCCGGTCGCAACGACAGTGGCACCCCAGACGACAGCTCCGGTATCAACTACTCCAAAGGTTGGGATGGGTACACCAGGGCCGACCCAGGTGCTTCCGGACAACTACATGCTTGATTTCATGGTGCAGGGCAACGGGGATACTGCCAACCCGTATATGGCAGTGACGCTGCGGGGTGGGAACGGGATGAATTTTGATTCCCGCGTTGATGTGACCTTTACAAAGCCGGACGGGACATCCCAGCAGGACTTTATGCTGCCGCCATTCCATGTCGGGCAGATGGTTACATTCCCGTGCAGCACCGACAGGAACCGGGTTGAGATCTGGGTCACCGCACCGACCGTGGGAAAAGTGAAGACATTTGACGAGATAGTCCCGTTTAAATCGATAAACCCATAACAATAAGAATAAAACGAAATTTCATTAATTTAATATGAAAATAAATGATTCAGCGGCTCACCTCTCGAAATTTTTGATCAA
>JBAXTR010000116.1:0-6724 GCA_037130095.1 Methanomicrobiales archaeon | reverse complement strand
CCCTCCCTGTCCCACCCCCGTTAAGATATTCATTGGCAGGGTTTTTTCCAAAATCGTTTGAAGATTCCAGACCAGTCCATATCCCAACCGGGGTCGCCACAGCGGCGGGGCGGAGCCCCGGGAGCGTTGGTAAATCTCGGAATAGTCCGAAATCAGCAAGAACTTACTGGAGCATTTCCCAAGAAAATGTTTGAAATGACCTCGATATGAGGAGATTTGGAACGGACATTTTCATGGTTCGGATAAGAATTTCCCGATCGTGTGTTTTTCCACAGGGCCTGTTTTTACCGTTTCTTGGTGGAATCTCAATACCACCTTATACCAATTATTGCAAGTTTACACTAGGAATTCCCCTCATACCCCGATAAATATCTCATAAAGGGATTAGCCCGGTACAATTTTTTAAACAACTTTAAATACGAACGTGGTCACCCCTTTTCAGGTAATATAGTTATGAGTGACAGCAGCACCCGTCAGAAAATGACACCGAAAGAACTGATGATTGTCCTGGTAATTTCCCTTGGATCATTCATGGCCGGGCTCGATGGTACCATCGTGAACATTGCCCTGCCAACAATCGGCAGGGCGTTTGACGTCTCAACGGTGGCGGTCTCGTGGGTGCTGAACGCGTACCTGATTGTCCTCGTCAGCCTGCTCCTCTTTGCCTCCCGCCTCGGGGATATCAAGGGTTTCCGGAGACTGTTCCTTGTGGGTTTCGCGATTTTTACCATCGGTTCTGCCATGTGCGGCCTTTCCCCGTCACTCGATATCCTTATCGTGTCCCGCATGCTCCAGGCAGTTGGAGGTGCGATTATCTCGGCCCTCGGGGCGGTGATGGTCACCACGTACCTGTCCCCGTCCCTCCGCGGGCAGGCACTCGGGATGGTCGCAATGTTCACCATGCTGGGTGCGGCTCTCGGCCCGGTGCTCGGCGGGTTCCTTACCAGCGCCTTTTCCTGGCAGTTCATCTTTTTTGTGAACCTGCCGGTCGGGGTCCTTGCAATCCTGCTTGGGATTTTTATTATTCCCCGTGCTGACCCGGTGACCCCGAATGCAACGATGGATATTCCGGGCGTCATTATCGTATTTGCTTCGCTTGGCACGCTGATCCTGGGTCTTAACATGCTCACTTCCCCGGCCCCCATGGGTGGCATTCTGGCACTGGTTGTATCCGCGATATTCTGGGGCATATTCTACGTCCGCGAACGGAAGACGGCAGAACCGCTGATCAACCTGAAACTGTTCAAGAACAAGGCCTTCGCACTGCAGAACGTGAATGTCATGCTTACCCAGATAGGCCTTGCAGGGGTCATGATCCTAATGCCGTTCTTCCTCGAAATGGTCAAACTTGTCCCCACCGATACTGCCGGGACAATCCTGCTGGCCCTCCCCATCGGGATGATCCTTACCTCCCCCATTGCAGGGAGGATCTCGGATGTCATCGGGACGAAAAAACCCATCATTCTTGGTTTTATTGTCAGTATCCTTGCCTTGTTCCTGCTTTCCACCTTAACTTCCCACTCGAGTATCGGCCATGTGGAAATCTATCTCTTTATGCTGGGTGCCGGTACCGGGTTTGCCTACGCACCATTGAACAGTGCCGTAATGGGCGAGGCCCCGGTAAAAGACAGGGGAGCTACATCAGGCCTGATCAAGATGATGTCCAACCTGGGTTCCTCACTCGGGGTCGCACTCGTCATGCTTGTCACCACGGTTGCGGCCGGTTCAAGAATGGCACAGGAGGCAGTCCATCATCTCCTTCCTGCAGAAATGGCCGGCGCCTTTGATACAGGGTTTTTATTCCTGATGTGCATCGAAATACTCGGGTTAGTCATGATGTTCTTTGTTAAGGAGCACGATACCGGTTACAGCACCGAAGGGGAACCGGTAGCCGCGTACTGAAACGGGTGAAATGACGGGATCAAATTTTTTAAAATATTATACTGTCAGTTGAATTTTTTTCTTTTAAAACTGGTCCAGCCAAGTGAAAAAAAATGATTCTTATGACCACGAAATACAGAAATATACACCCAGGCAGTTTTCACTACCAGGAGGATATCCATGGATGCAATCAGGGCTGACCATCTGAAAAAGATATTTGGACCGGTAACCGCTGTGAATGATGTCAGCATTACGGTACGTGAAGGAGAAATATTCGGATTCCTTGGCCCGAACGGTGCCGGAAAAACCACAACAATCCGCCTGCTCACCGGGGTCCTCACACCGGATGCAGGGACCGTCACTATCAACGGTATTGACATCCACCGCCACCCGTTAGAAGCCAAAATGCAGATGGGGGTCATTCCTGAAAACAGCACCGTCTATGGCGATATGACCGCTGAACAGAACCTGCAGCTCAGCGGAAAAATGTATGGCATGCCCGGGGCATTACGGGAAGAACGGATTAATGAGCTCCTTTCAAAGATGGGTCTTGCTGAAAAAAGACGAATCCCGGTCCGGGCATTTTCGAAAGGGATGAAACAACGGGTGAGTATTGCGTGTGCCATCATCCACCGTCCGAAAGTCCTGTTTCTCGACGAACCGACCAGTGGGCTTGATGTGCAGAGCCGCAGGCTCGTGATCGATACTATCCGGGATATGAACGGGCAGGGTAGCACGATTTTTCTTACCACGCACAATATCGAAGAGGCAAACACCCTCTGCCAGACGGTCTGTATTATCAACAAAGGGAAGATCGTTGCACAGGAAAGCCCCGAACGGATTAAAAAAATGTTCGATACAACACAATCGGTAGAAGTCTCTTTTGACCGGCCGGTAACCAGGGATATGTTCGCGGCCGAAGAGATTTTGCGGGCAGAACCATGCGGTGACAAATGGCGACTGTATACGGATAATCCGGACAGGGTGTTAAAATACCTGGTTAGGCGTGCTGAACGTGAATCGCTCGTCATTACTTCCCTGACGACCTCCGGGCCGAGCCTTGAAGAGGCATTTGTCCAGATTACGGAGTGTGCATGATGGAGGCCCCGTTGTTTTTTCGGGGCATCATAGTCATCACCGGGAAGAACATGAGGCTGTATTATACCAAACCCCCTGTCCTGATGTTTGGTCTCCTCTTTCCACTCTTCATGTTCTTTGCATTCTTTGTAGGTCGTCATCTCGATCTGGTTACATTCTTCCCTGCATTTCTTGCGATGATGTTGTTTTTCACCGCTTCTTCCGTAGCACCCTTGATCACACCCTGGGAAAAACGTGAAAAGACATATGAACGGCTCCTCTCGTACCCGGTAACACAGGATAGCATCATCATGGGAGATGTCCTGGCCGGGGCAATCTTCGGGATTGGTATCTCATTCATAGTATGGATAGCGAGTACCGCATTTGTCCCGGTTTCGATTACAAATCAGTGGTTATTTATCCTTGCTTTTATCCTTGGCACTCTGTCCTGTGCAGCACTCGGTACCCTCCTTGCGTCCCCTGCATCCGACAGTCCACCGAATGTGATGATACTCTCCAACCTGATACGGTTCCCCCTCATCTTTATCTCGGGAATATTCGTCCCACTTCAGCAGATGGAGGGGCTTGGGCTCGCCCTCGCATACTGTTCACCCCTCACCTACATGGTTGATCTGTTCAATGCGGCTATGACAGGCATATCAGTATTTTCTCCCCTTGTTGACTGCAGCGTACTCGCCGGTGTATCGGTGGTGTTTATTTTGGCGGGACGGCTCATCCAGAAACGGAATATGATAAAAGGGATGTAACAATTGAGAGATTGAGGGTCCTACCAGGATAGACCAGGACCCTGCTGGACTGATAAAAAACATTCAACAACTGCGGGTCATTCCGTGGTAACGAAATAATCCTTCTCAATCAATAAGAAGATAAAAAAAGGGTAGGCATTCAACCTGCCTCATCTCATAACAAAAATTACTTTTTCACAGTGGTGTTGTTGACCTTTGTGACGTTGGATGCGGTAACATTGGACGCGGTCAGATTGGATGTGGTCTTGTTAGTCGCGGAAAGATTTGTCACCGGGGTCTTAACCGTTGTACTCTGCGATGCATTCAGGGTGGCAGGTTTAGGAATTTCTGCCGGTGCTACTGTTGTTGTTACGACCTGTGTTGTTGGAACAGGTGTTGCGACAATTGTTGCAGCGGTAGTGGTCGAGGTTGTTGCGGGGGGGGTCGATGTGCATCCAGCGGTCAGCATGACCGTGGCAATAACAAGGACCAGTAACAGTGACGAGATCTTAATCCAGCTCATGTAAATTTCTCCGAGTCTATATCAACTGATATATTAATATGCACACCGATTTGATTCCTGAATAATCGAATTCAGGATTGCAAATTCCACCCTTCTATAAGCATATTTATTTATCGCTGATGTTGTGGGAATGTATTGAACATGTAACAGGCCCGTCTGGGAGAATCCACCATCAACCGCCTTTCCCCGACCACTATTACCACCCAAGGAACAACGTTTTAGTCCGGGAATATTCCTGTAATGCCCTGTAACCATTTTCCCGTCCAATCCCGCTTTCCTTAACCCCTCCAAACGGTATTTCCGGCGGTATAGTGAGGTGACGGTTAACCCAGATGATCCCGGCATGAACATCATGATAGACCTGCTTAACGGTTGCAAGGTCACTCGTCCATATCGAGGCACCAAGACCGTAAGGACTCCGGTTCGCCAGCTGGATCGCGGTTTCAAGATCAGGAACCTCCACAACAGGGAGAACAGGACCAAATATCTCTCCGGTTAACAGGGACGAATCATCTGGAATGTCCCGGACTAGTGTTGGCTCAAAGAAATACCCGTTATTATATCCTTCTTCTTTTAAGGGGCTTCCCCCGGTCATGATGGTACCTTCCCTGTTTTCCTTAAAGGATCTCATTATTTCAAAAATTGTTTCGTACTGCTGCCTATTATTTAGGGGTCCCATTTCCACCTTTGGATCCAGCCCGTTCCCCACCTTCAGCGATTCAACCCGGACCTTTAACTGGCTGATAAATCGTTCAGCAATATCCTTATGCACGAAAAGCCGTTTTACGGCGGTGCATGTCTGTCCGGCGTTGTAGAACCTTCCCCGTAATGCTCCCTCAACTGCTTTCGGAAGATCAGCATCATTCATTACGATCATCGGGTCAGATCCCCCAAGCTCAAGGACTACTTCTTTGTTACGTGACCCCGCAATTTGCCTGATATGACACCCGGTTGAGCAACTGCCAGTGAAAGAAACTTTTTGAACCGATGGATGGGTAACAATCGCCTCCCCTGCAGAACCCCCGCTTCCCGTAACAATATTTAATACTCCGGGTGGGAGACCTGCTTCTTCGAGGATCGCGGAAATAGAGAGAATTGTTAAGGGTGCAGTAGATGAAGGTTTCAGGACCATGGTGTTTCCGGCGAGTAATGCCGGGGCGACCTTCCATCCCATAATCAGGACCGGCATGTTCCAGGGAATTATGGCCCCGCAAACCCCCAGGGGCTCATGGAGAACCATGCAGTCACCCTGGCTGCCCAGGTGAATTGCATCCCCTGCAGGCTGTGAGGAAAGACCGGCGTAAAATTCAAGGACATTACAAAATCCCCGGACTTCATCGACGGCCTCGCGAAGAGGTTTTCCCTGTTCCATGGTAAGAAGCCGGGCGAGGTCCTTATGTCTGTCCCTGACCCTCGAAGCTGCATGGAAAAACAGAATCCCCCGTTCCCGCCCGGTTTTCTCTGACCATTTCAGGAATGCTGACTCTGCAGATTCCACTGCAACCCTTACATCTTCAGATGTCCCATCCGGGACCTTGTCGATTACTTCACCGGTTGCCGGATTTAGTACGTCCCGCCATTCAGCACTCGCTGAAGGGACTTCCGCTCCATTTATACGCATGTGCATTCGAGAGACACCCCGCTGCTGGTCCTAATCAGTAAACTACAATTAAGGTGAATTGCAGATAAGGCTGACTATGAATTATCAAATAATGCTGCCCTGGTAGGTGACAATATAATTCCTTTATCAGACTGTCATGATTTTACCAATCTACCAATTCAAGATCCTGGGATATGGAAATACGGAATAATAGCGGTTTTGTACTATCAATGCACGTAGAATCATTTCCACCAACTGATACTTCAATTGGTTTACAATTGGTTTACACCACTTAAATGTTAAATGAAAACATTCATATCAGGTTATCCTATAATTTTAGCGATCGTACTATGACCAGAAACTCACATTATTTAATCATTGTTGCCCTCATGGTGTTGCTCATTGCAACGGCAGGGTTTGCCGGTTGTACTGGTACTACACCCACCCAGCAGACAACACCTGTTGCAACCGTGACAACAACCCAATTGGTGAGCACACCTGTTGTTACACCGGTAACCGTGGTCGCGACACCGACAAAACCAACAGGGACTCCACAGACCTTGTTAGTCGCTACTACTACAAGTCTTTATGATACAGGGCTCCTCGACTATCTTCAGCCGATGTTTGAAAATCAGACAGGTGATAAATTGAAGATCACGTCACAGGGGACCGGTAAAGCTATTGAACTTGCAAAACGTGGTGATGCGGACATTCTCCTCGTTCATGACCCGGCAAGCGAAATGCAGTTCATGGAGAATGGTACCGGGTTGAACCGCCGCAGCTTTGCCGACAATTACTTCGAGATCGTCGGACCTGCAAGCGATCCTGCCGGTATCAAGGGCATGACTCCTGAAGCCGCTTTCACCAAGATCATGGCTGAAGGTAAGAAGGGGACAC
>JBAXTR010000115.1:0-6756 GCA_037130095.1 Methanomicrobiales archaeon | reverse complement strand
GTGGTGGCGGTGTGGGTGGCCGCTGATCCCCTGCCCGGATATCTCACTTTTTAATTCAAAAAATTCTGACCATTTTTAAAAGATTCCAGGATAAAACCCGGGTCCCATTGAATGATATGAAAATCCGCAATCCGGTATTAATTCGCTTGAGCATTCAGATAATTGAAAAATATTCATTGTTTTTTCCTCCATCTGGTGTTTTGTCCAATCAATTAGTTTAAATTAAGACCCGTAGTAGCTCTCTAACAGATTATCATGCAATACACCGAGGGAAAACCCGGCAGGATTTTTATTGTCCGGGTAGACCATGGAGAAGACCTTTTCGCAACACTGATGCAGTTCATCAGGGACCACCAGGTTAACAGTGGTTATATCAGGTTCTTGGGAGCGCTCCAGTCCGGCCAGATTGTTACCGGGCCGGAAGCCCTCTGTCTGCCCCCGGACTACCACTTCGAATCGTTTTCCGGGGGCTGGGAAGTTATCGGAATGGCCACGATCACGCCGGATAGCAATGGGCCACATCTGCATGTTCATGCATCCATCGGCCGGGGAGAACGGGTGCTGACGGGTTGCCTCCGTGGAGAGATTATCACCTATATCGTGGTTGAAGCAGTGATCACCGAAATCATTGGGGCGGGTGTGCAAAGGGAAATGGACCCTGTAACCGGGCTGTGCCTGCCCTTGCTAAAACACGAGAGACCTCCAGGATGAAATACTTCAATGGCTGATCCAATTGACCGAACTGCTACAACAGCAGGACAAAGAGTGATCCAGAAGCAAATGTCACGTTATCAGCCCCCGTTCCTCCCGATGACCATGAAGGAGGGAGCGAAACTTGGTATTGGGGAATTTGACATTATTCTGGTGACGGGCGATGCATATGTTGACCACCCATCGTTTGGCACGGCACTGATCGGGCGTGTCCTGTGGGATGCCGGTTTTTCCGTGGGGGTAATTGCTCAACCAGACTGGCGAAATCCTGGTGACCTTGCAAAACTTGGGAAACCCCGCCTTTTTTTCGCAATAAGTTCCGGAAATGTCGATTCGATGGTGAATAATTACACACCTGCATTAAAGAAACGAAATGACGATGTCTACTCACCGGGTGGAAAGGGGATGGGAAGGCCGGACCGGGCCACCACGGTCTATACTGACCGGTTGCATGCCCTCTTCCCTGGTACCCCCCTGGTAATCGGGGGAATCGAAGCGAGCCTCCGTAGGTTTGCACATTATGATTACTGGTCAGACTCTGTCCGTCATGCCATTCTTGCGGATGCCCCGGCAGACCTCCTGGTATTCGGGATGGCTGAGAAGCAGATCATCGCGATTGCGCAGGCCATAACACCCGGGGAACCGGCCGGAAGCATCAGGGATATCCCCGGAACGTGTTACAGGATGCCCCACTCTGAATGGCGGTGTCTGGACCACGACAAGTATGTTGTCCTCCCCTCATTTACCGAGGTCTCAAATGATAAAATGGCATATGCCCGGGCATTCTCGCTTCATTACCGTGAGCAGGACCAGTTCAGGGGGAAAACAGTCGCCCAGGTCCATCCAAAAACCGTAATTATTCAAAATCCCCCTGCAAAACCCCTGGTTCCCGATGAACTTGAACATATCTATGAGCTCCCCTTTTCGAGAAAACAACACCCATCATACCGGGAGCCTGTCCCGGCACTGGAACCGGTCAGGTTTTCTGTAACCAGCCACCGGGGTTGTTTTGGGGGGTGCTCGTTCTGTGCGCTAACGCATCACCAGGGCAGGATAGTGCAAAGCAGGAGTGCGGGATCCATCATCCGGGAGGTCGAATCGATGGTCAGGATGCCCGGTTTTTCCGGTATCGTCCAGGACGTAGGGGGCCCGACAGCCAACATGTTCGGGGCGTCCTGTGTCTCATGGAACGGCACTGGTACCTGCGCTGACAGGAATTGTACCAACTGTAATAACCTCACTTCAGCACACGGTGACCAGGTGAACCTCCTCCGGCAGTTGCGGGCGATCCATGGCGTGAAAAGGGTTTTCATCAGCTCAGGTATCCGGTATGACCTGTTCGATAAGGACGACTGCGGGTACCTGAAGGAGATTGTGACGTTCCACACGTCCGGGCATCTCAAGGTTGCACCGGAACATATTGTCGGCCATGTCACAGACCTGATGAACAAACCCGGGAAAGAATCTTTCGAAAACTTTTGCATGAAATTCGAATCATTACGTGAAGTTTCCGGGAAGGAACAATATATACTGCCTTATTTTATGTCTGGTCATCCGGGGTGCAGGATGGAAGACATGGTCTCTCTCGCATTGTATCTACGTGACCATTCGCTGTATACCGAACAGGTACAGGACTTCACACCTACCCCGATGAGCATCTCAACCTGCATGTATTATACAGGCCTTGACCCCTTTACCATGAAACCCGTCTACGTCCCGAAAGGCCGGGAAAAACAGTTGCAGAGGGCGATGCTGCATTACCGGGACCCTGAGAAGCAGGACCTTGTCAGGGAAGGGCTGACAATTTCAGGAAGGACCGATCTCATAGGTCCCGGGAAAACCTGCCTGGTCGGCGCTGCCCACGGGAGAATGCCCGGGAAAAGATGTCAGCAAGGGTATCCTGTGAACTCAACCCGGACTAAAGGGCCCCGGGGTCCGGGTACCACAAAAGAGCTCTCAAACGTGAGGAAAAAGCGGGAATAATTTTTATTGCTCACGCCCGCAGGTATGCGGTACGTCCATACCCTGGTTATCGCATGGGGCACATCGCTCAAGTTTTTCATCAATAATCCGGTAAGCATTTGCAAGGACTGACGAGTTTGAGATGAGCCCGGCAATTAGGATCACTTCAAGGATCTCATCGCGGGTTGCACCCTTCTTTAACGCGGCCTGCATGTGGTACCCCGTGCAGTGCTGACATCTGAGTGCAGCTCCGACGGCCATACTGATTAATTCCACATATTTCGGGTCAATTGCACTGGTCTGTGTCACAGTCCCTTTATACAGCAGGTGTGAGATGAGGACTTCAGGCCGTTCGGCCATCCTTTTAAAAATGAGCGGTGTCCGCCCATACTCGTGTTCGATATCGTCCAGCCATTGACGCGAGGTCTGATAGGCCCCTTTCTCAACAATTCCATTCAGTAGCTCTTCGAATTCCGACATATTGTTCACCCGTCTGGTACACAGGTATCATACGCCCAATGCCGTAATACCTCTGGAGAGAGCAGGTGAATGTGGTACCGGAAGAAACGGGTGTTGGAATACGTGAAGTGGGTAATCGAAAAATAAGGTCATGGACCCATTATATTCATCACGATTTTTCTTTTACTATTGGCACTATAACTGCATAGTTCAATTTTCGTAATTATACGCACATTAATAACCGGGATTTGATAAACAAACCAGTGGAGAATTCTTGTGGGACCCAGTCGAATTTCAATAATTATTATCCTCCTTCTCTGTATCTGCGGCATTGGAGGGGTGATCGGCTCCCCGCTGGCAATGTACGAGTGGGCAGCTATACCAGGACATGACCTGGTAAAAAAACCGCTCATTGAAGGATTATCCGGCCTGAAAGGAACAGTCAGTAATTACGGCACACCCGCAAAAATTGCTACAACCGGATCAGAGAGCGAATTAAAAGCCAGGTACCCTGTTAAGTTACGAAATAGTTCGATTTCGGGGTGGAAATACCCTGCTCCCGGGAGCAGGCCCTGGCTGGGTTCCGAGGTACTTACCCTGTCCCTTAGAGGAACAAAAATTATCCAGGAAACCGGGACAGTCAGGTTAATAGATGGTGAAGGAGGCACATTCGGGATTATTGCGGAGGATGGCACTCATTATCTCCCTTCAAGCCTTCCGGCTAAATATAAAAAAGATGGGGTTAATGTTGAATTTAAAGCCTATTTGATGCCTATTAATCCTGCATACCGGATGTGGGGTAGCCCGATACGGATCATCTCTATAACAGAGGACTCCACAAAGAAGGCAACAATCGAAACCACGGGCACAGTGACGTGGGTCGCGCTCGAAGGAGGCTTTTATGGTATTATTGCCGATGATGGTACACAATATGACCCCTTGAACCTACCGGAAAAATATTTACAGGACGGGCTTCGAATCCGTTTCTCCGCTGTAGAAGAACCTGATGTGGCAGGTTTTCACATGTGGGGGACGTATATTACCATAACCGGGGTTACTCCCGTCATCCAGGGTGAAACCTCAAATGGCGATGATATTGTCGATTACAAGCGTACCGGCGGCCTTGCAGGCTTTAACGATCACCTTACCATCTACGCGAACGGGACCACGTTCGTAACGACGAAGAATAGAGAAAACCAGTATGTCTTACCATCGAAGGAAATGAACGACCTTATCGCCCTTTTTGAGACCTCGGGATTCAATTCGTTAAACCAGGCAGACCTAGCGATGTACAAAGTAAGCGGGAATGACTTCTTCATGTATTCGATCGAATTCAGGGGACACAAAATTGAAGCGATTGAATATGCGTTCCCGGAATCTGTTATTCCGGTAATTGAACGCCTCAACAACCTTGTGCTATTGGGCCTGGATAGTTAACATATTCCGATTATTTTCTTATGATACAATCGGGGCTTTTCCGGGAAACCCCCCCCTATTCAGTTTATTTGATTAGGCACCATGTTACCGGGAACCCATTGTTCTAGCATCGATGTGAACAATTCATGGGACTCTTCCATATGCTCTTCATGGTACCTGACATAGAGGGTCTGATCGCCGACCATCCCTTTGATGCTGAAATATTCCTCTTTGGAGAATGAGAAGAAGGGCTGCTTCAGGTTATCAAGGACCTTCACCGTGCCAAACTCTCCGAAATACGTAAGGAGCTCCCTGGTTACCTCCTCGTCCACTGAGTACTCTTTCAGGACGGTCCCGTCGACGCACCGCTTGAATTTATTGGTTTTCAGGATCTGCATCATTTCACCCCTCATCATCGCATTGTTTCTGCGATCTCTTCAATTGCTGCAACAGCACGTTCACAATCCTCCATTGTGTTCATGCAGGAAAGGCTGATCCGGACCCCGCCTTCGGGATTAATCCGCTCATGTACTAACGGGGAACAGTGAAGACCGGTCCGGACAATGACCCTGTACGCCTTCCAGAGTATGAACCCTATATCTTCGCTTTCCATATTCTCCAGTGAAAATGTAATTACCGGCAGGTCGGGTGACGGGTTGTATAATATGACCCCCTCTATATCCCCGAGTGTTTTTACCAGGGATGCAGTCATCCGTCCAGATTCCGAAAGAATGGTATCCACCCCTTTCCTGCGTACAAACCCTGTCCCGGCATCAAGTGCAGCAATCCCCGGATAATTTGGTGTCCCAGTCTCGAATTTTAGGGGCAACTCTTCAGGCTGGTACTTACCTGCCGAGTCGACACCGGTACCCCCCTGCCGGACCGGATCAACCTGCTCCGGGCTCCTGATGTAAAAGCCCCCCGTTCCCGGCAGGCCGAACAATGATTTATGCCCGGTGAATACGAAAGCGTCAACCGGGAGGTTTCCGGGTTCTGCCGGGTACTGTCCGGCGGTCTGGGCACCGTCAACCAGGAAAAATGCCCCTGATGATCTCACCAGGTTTCCGATGGCTTCAATGTCCTGCACAGAACCCAGCACATTCGAGCCATGCCCTATTACCACCAGTGCGGTGTCATCTGTCATTATTTCCCTGATCTCTTCCGGTTTCACATGAGGTCCGGTTGTCCGAATAATCGAAAGTGAACACGTTCCCTCCCGCTCAAGTGTCCGGAGTGGCCGTAATACAGAGTTATGTTCAAGATCCGTGGTGATTGCATGGAATGGCTTGCCGTAACGTTTCGCAAAGCCATGGATCAGCAGGTTCAACGAATCTGTCGCGCTCGAGGTGAAGATAATATGTTCCGGCCGGGAGACCCCGAAGAAATCTGCAACAGTCTGCCTGGTTGTCCCGATGTAATCCGGTGCGTCCCTGACCGTCGTGCGGCCATGTTCATAGAATGGCGAGGAGAACACATCAGCTGCAGCTTTTAGGACCTCGGGGGGTTTGGGCCATGTTGTCGCAGCGTTGTTCAGATAGATCAATGGTTCAGTCACGGTTGCACCAGAAAAAATTCTCAATTGTGAATTTGTAAAAGAACTTATTTAAAATATTTGAATGTGGCGAATTATGGATATTTATCACCAAAATACTCGTTTTATAACTGGATAAGGGGTACGAAACAAAACCCGTCACGATCGTTACTATTTTCTGGTTCATAAAATTTCATCCATGCTACCGCTCCGGTAGCCGGCAAGGTCGAGCGCGGCATAGGTGATCCCGATTTCCCTGAACTTTTTCAATAGTTCTTCCCTGATGACCAGGACCTTTCCAAAGTCATCCGGAAGGACCTCTATCCGGGCTATGCGCTCATGCAGCCTGACCCTGAATTGTGTAAAACCCTTACCTGCAAGAAATTCCTCAGCTTCTTCAATCATCCGGAGGTTGGCCAGGGTAATCTCATCACCGTAAGGGACCCGCGACGACAGGCATGCTGCTGATGGCTTCTGCCAGACCAAAAGTCCGTAATCCCTGGCGATCTCCCGGATCTCCTCCTTGGTAATTCCGGCTAAAATAAAAGGGTGGATAATTCCTTCCTCGGTTGCGGCGGTAAGGCCTGGCCGGTGCTCACCCAGGTCTGAAATATTAATTCCGTCTGCGATGCAGGAAATGCCATATTTTGCTGCTGCATCCTTCAGGTACACTGCAG
>JBAXTR010000114.1:0-6757 GCA_037130095.1 Methanomicrobiales archaeon | reverse complement strand
GTATCAGTCGGGGAGAAATTCAACCCGGCCGAACATGAGGCGGTTGTCTGCATTCCATCTGAACAGGAGGAAGGCATGGTAATCGAAGAATTTTGTAAAGGATACCGGATGCATGACAAAATTGTCAGATGCGCTAAAGTTGCAGTATCAAAAGGAAAGGAGTAAGAATCATGGCACATGAGAAAATTTTAGGTATTGACCTCGGAACCACATTTTCCTGCATGGCAATAATGGAGGCCGGAAAACCTGTGGTCATTCCAAACGCAGAAGGAGCAAGGACTACTTCATCGGTTGTTGCATTCACCAAGGATGGCGAACGGATTGTAGGGAGCCTAGCAAAAAGGCAGGCAGTAACAAATCCCCAGCGGACTATCCAGTCGATCAAAAGGAAAATGGGGTCAGGGGAACGAATAACCATCGACGACAAGTCGTATTCGCCGCAGGAAATATCCGCAATGATCCTGCAGAAACTGAAAGTAGATGCAGAAGCGTATCTTGGTGAGAAGATCTCAAAAGCCGTGATTACTGTTCCGGCTTACTTCAACGATGCGCAACGTCAGGCAACAAAGGATGCAGGACGTATCGCCGGTCTTGAGGTCATGAGGATTATCAATGAACCGACTGCCAGCGCTCTTGCATACGGGATAGACAAGGAGCAGGACACAACAGTCCTTGTTTATGACCTCGGTGGCGGGACGTTCGATGTGTCCATCCTGGCACTTGGCGACGGAGTATTCGAAGTCAAATCAACGGCAGGGAATAACCACCTTGGTGGTGACGACTTTGACATGGGGATCATGAACTTCCTCGCCGACGAGTTCAGAAAGAAAGAAGGGATCGATCTTCTCAAGGACCCGATCGCTACACAGCGTCTCCGAGATGCGGCAGAAAATGCGAAAATCGAACTGTCACAGAAACAGAAGACAAACATCAACCTCCCGTACATCACCACTGGCGCAAACGGGCCCAAGTTCCTGGATATTGACCTGACCCGGGCAAAACTCGAACAGTTAATCGGTGACCTGGTAGAGTCAACCGTTGGGCCGGTAAAGCAGGCCCTTTCTGATGCCAACCTTACACCTGATAAAATCAACCACGTGCTGCTGGTAGGCGGCTCAACCCGTGTACCGCTGGTAGTGGAAACAGTCCGGAAAATTCTCGAAAAAGAGCCGGATAAGGGCATTAACCCCGACGAATGTGTTGCCCTTGGTGCCGCAATACAGGGAGCAGTACTCACTGGTGAAACAAAGGACATCGTTCTCCTTGACGTCACCCCGCTCACCCTCGGTATCGAGACGCTTGGAGGTATCGCGACCAAGCTTATTGAGCGGAATACGACAATTCCCACAAGGAAAAGCCAGATCTTCTCAACCGCTGCAGATGGCCAGACAAGTGTCGAGATCCATGTAGTGCAGGGTGAACGGGCCCTGGCCAAGGACAATTTCACTCTCGGACGGTTCCAGCTTACCGGTATCCCGCCGGCACCGAGGGGATTACCGCAGATTGAAGTTACCTTCGATATCGATGCCAATGGGATCATCCACGTTTCCGCAAAAGACCTTGGGACAGGGAACCAGCAGGCCATTACCATCAAGGGAGACAGGAAACTCTCTGAAGATGAGATAAAACGAATGGTCAATGACTCAAAGAAGTTCGAGGATGAGGATAAAAAGAAGAAAGAAGAGATCGAAGTCCGCAACACCGCTGATACTGCAATCTTCACCGCAGAAAAGATGTTAAAAGACAGCGCGGACAAGATTGAACCGGAAGATAAAGTTAAAGTTGAGGAAGGCGTGGCAGCCCTCCGGAAAGCCCTCGAGTCTGATTCAACGGATGAACTGAAGAGTAAAATGGATGCCCTCACCGAAGCTGTATATGCAGTCACCGCGAAGATTTACCAGAAGGTCCAACAGGAACAGCAGGAAGCGGCATCTGCATCAGGAAACCAGGGTGCAGGAAGTGAAGAGAAGAAATCAGACGATAATGTTGTTGATGCAGATTATAAGATGAAAGAAGAGTGAGCGCAGATGGGTGCTGGCGACTACTATGAGGTTCTTGGGGTACCAAGGACTGCCGATGAGAAAGAGATAAAAAAAGCCTACCGCAACCTTGCGCGGAAATACCATCCCGACGTGTGCAAGGAACCCGGCGCCGAGGAGAAATTCAAGGAGATAAACGAGGCATACAGTGTCCTCTCCGATTCCCAGAAAAAGTCCCAGTACGACCAGTTAGGTCACACCAACTTCACCAATGCCTCAAAAGGGCAATACTCGGGCGCAGGGGGACCCCATGCAGGTGGTTTCTCTGCGGATTTTTCTGGTTTTGGGGATATCTTCGATTTCTTCGGCGGGTCGTATAGCGGGGCAAGGGGACCAAGAGGTCCGCAGGCAGGTAACGATGTCCTGATGCGGATGCAGATCTCCCTGGAAGAGGCAGTTGCCGGCACCGACAAAGAGATACAGCTCATGCACAACGAGCCCTGCCCCGCCTGTAATGGTACCGGGAGTGAGACTAAAAAACTCCAGACCTGCAAACGATGCAATGGGTCAGGCCAGCTCCAGCAGATGAGCCAGACCGTGTTCGGCCAGTTTGTCAGGATGACCACCTGTAACGAATGTTTGGGACGTGGGAGGGTACCGGAAAAAAAATGTCCAGAATGCAAAGGGAGCGGCCACACCCGTATAAAAAGGACATTATCAGTCCATTTTCCTGCCGGTATCGATACAGGTATGCGTCTCCGGATGGAGGGGTATGGTGAAGCTGGTGATACTGGTGCACCCAGTGGTGACCTCTTTATCGAAGTCCTGGTACGGACGCATAACCGTTTCACCCGTTCAGGTGATACGCTAGAAACAACCCTTGATATCAGTCCAGCACAGGCGGTGCTTGGTTCCTCTGAAACCATCGAGACCATCGATAAGAAGCACGTGGAACTATCGATACCGGCAGGAGTACAGCATAATACAGCACTAAAAATACCAGGAGAAGGGATAAAAAGAAGAGGAAAACCCGGCGATCTCCTGGTTAGGCTCAAAGTTGTGATCCCGAAGTCAATCCCGGCTGAACAACATGATTTTTACCAGAAGATCCTTGAGGCCGAAGGTAAAAAAACCGGAAATTCAAAGAAAGGAATTTTTTCGGGATTACGGGGTAAAAAGTAATAACCGCCCCGGTTATCCGGGGGGTTTGGTCTCCGTCGCGATTGCCAGGTTTATAGCTTCAATTAATTCTTTTAATACGTATGGCTTTGGCAGGATCCCCACAAACCCGTACTTTTTATAATCATCGGTCAGGCATTCCTGAAAATGTCCGGTTGTTGCAATCGCCCGCACATCCGGGTCGAACTCCTTAATCCGTGTGACAGCCTCAAGTCCACCCATTCCCTCCGGTATTGTCAGGTCAATAATCGCCACATCTACTTTTTGGGGGGTGGATAGTGCATGGCGGTAGACTGTTACAGCCTGTTCCCCGTTATACGCGGTATAGACGATATACCCATTCATCTCGAGCAGTTTCTTAAAAGGCTCAAGAATACTCTGTTCATCGTCCATGAGCAGGATAACATACGGGGTCTTCCTGGATTGCCTCGGGGCCATGCTTCCTCGTTTATCATCTGGCTGAAAAGGTAGTTCAGTCATCCTCAATCCCATTTACAGGAAGTTATTCTCCTGAATTTTTTCCGCTGGCATTTACAAATTATCAACCAGTCTTCAGGAACAGGTATTCTGCTTTAATTTAACATTGGCAGGGAACCCGGATATCTCTTTTCAACTGTTACTTCGAATACGAAAAGGCTGGGAAAGATCAGTCACCGAAAAATAACGATAATATTCTCGGGTCAGATGAGACATTTTTTTATAACACTGCGGAAACCAGTTCCGGGACGGGAAAAACATTCACATTATTGGTTATACCAGAAACCAGACTACCTTTCACTAAAAACCAAACATTGCCTGCCAAAATTGAACTTGATACCCCCATTCTTAAAACCAGAAATACCCCAACCAATTTCTTTCGTGAGAACGAACTTCTTACAACAATGAAATACCTCTTCCTGCTTTCCGGGGAACACCCGACACTTCCATGCTCAGAATTATCATGCGTGGGGGAGGTAATCGATTCACGACCACAGGTGGCGGTGGCATTGTGCAGCGGGAGATCCGAGGTTGCAAGGCTGGCAATGTCGCACGCAGTCATGGAGTACCTGGGTGAATGTCCTGCTGATATCAGTTCCTTTGCAGGTCTCCTGAAGGATCTTTCAATTTCAGCCCCGGAACCGTTCATGGCAAGGGTAAAAAAAATCGAAGGGGCAGAAATCAGGGAACCTACAGCAACGCTTGAACGTCTGATGGGAAGTGCCATTTCCGGAGCCGTATCTCTCGAATACCCATCATGCGAATTCAGGGCGATATTTTCAGGGGACCGTTGTTATATCGGGAAACTACTCTGCACGATAGACAGGGGGTCATTTGATTCAAGAAATCCTGGAAAACGGACATTTTTTCATCCAGGGGTAATGATGCCCAGGATGGCCCGGGCTATTGTAAACATCTCACAGGTTACAGACGGGGAACAATTTCTTGACCCGTTCTGTGGTACAGGAGGGGTCCTCATTGAAGCAGCAATGATCGGGGCTACCGCCACAGGTGGCGATATGGATATGTTCATGGTACAGGGCACACGCAGGAATATTCCAGGTGCAGGATTATTCCTTGCAGATGCAGGCAGCCTCCCGCTGAAGAGCAGATCAGTAGACGCTGTTGCAACGGACCTCCCCTATGGGCAGTCCTCGTCAATTATGGCAGAAGGTATCGAATCGTTATATACCCGGTCAATCGAAGAGATACGGAGGGTCCTTAAACCGGGGAGGCGGGCAGTAATTGTTACCCACCGGGATATCAGGTCAATTGCATCCCCGATTATGCAAATCAGCGAATTTCACGAGCAACGCGTCCATAAAAGTCTCACGCGGCGTGTAATGGTCCTTGTGTCATAAGGATAAAATCCCGGTATTATCGTAATTCCTCCGGAGATTGCGTTATTTATAAAAATTATCCTGCAATTGAACCTGTTCACAAACACGGTATTTTTATTCAGAGAAAAATTCACGCAAAAATAACGCAGAATTTTATTAGAGGCGCCTTAATTTCCGGTCGACTTTTTCAAAAAAATTCTTTCTTGCATCTACAAATAAGGCTGGCTGAGAGGCTTTCCGTACAGAAATAGTACCACCGGTATCAAATTCGAAGGTGTTCTGCCCATCAATTACGAGCTTTGCGGGCTTGGCACTTTCAAGCCGTATTTCAAGTGAACGGTCAGTGCTGATTACATGGGGCCTTGAAGAGAGGAGATACGGTGCAAGTGGAACAAGTACTACTCCCTCAATCCGCGGGTCAACAATCGGGCCTCCTGCGCTCATGGCATACGCTGTCGAACCTGTCGGCGTACTGATTAGAAGCCCGTCGGCACGGAATTTTTCTGCCGGTACACCATCAACAATGACAACAAATCTGAGCATTTTTGCAGGGCGGCTTGTGATGATGAGTGCTTCATTCAGCGCACTCCCGAGTATTTCTCCATCCCTTGTAAGGATAAGCCTCATTCTCGGCTCGATAGCGAAACCCGGCTCCAATTCCCGGAGAAACTTTTCAGCTTCCACGGGTTCTATGTCTGCAAGGAAACCTACCTCTCCCCAGTTAATTCCAAGTACCGGTTTCTGCTGCACCATTCTCTGTACAGAATGGAGGATCGTGCCGTCACCACCAATTACCACGGCCAGGGTTGCATCAGATTCCTCCAGGCGGCATCCGCTTTCACCGATAGCATCGGCAGTGGTCTGGTCAAAACTGATATCATGTCCCCATCCTGAAAGCAGGCGCCCCATCTGTTCAGTATACTGTAATGCGTCCCTGTCATCGATCCTGGAGATGAGAATGATTTTCATGCTACCTCAGGTATTCGATCACCTTGTGGTGCAGGACTGCATTTGTTGCAACCATGCACCGGCCTATAGTGACCTCGTCAGGAAAATTAATAGCATTCCCGTTTAAATCTGATACCTTTCCACCAGCTTCCGTGCAGATGAGCATCCCGGCTGCTGCGTCAGTAACCCGGAGCGTTCCCCGGAGATCAATAAAACCATCAATGCGTCCAGCCCCGATATAGCTCAATTCAAGGGCAGAAGCTCCAAGAAGACGCCACCGCCTGATCTTCTGTCCAAGCTGCATCACGCGCTTCGGGTCAAATTTCCGGCCATAGATGCTCATTGCCGCTTCGTCAAGGTTGGCAGTTTTGGAAACGCAGAGAGAATTACCAGCCATATGAGCTCCTTTTCCACGAATGGCTGTAAACGTTTCTCCATTCGCAAGGTCGCGCACATACGCTTTATTGACAATTCCCCCTTCTGCATACGCAATTGAAAGGGCATAGAATGGGATGCCGTTTACCGCATTATAAGTCCCGTCAACCGGGTCAAGAAATATTGTTCCCAGTTCACCGTCAAACTCACGTTTTCCAAGTTCCTCGCTGATCAACATTCGGCAAAGCGGATGTTCTGAAAGATAGGTTGTGATGCAGTCCTCTGCGACCTGGTCGATCAACTTGGTCGGCGTGCCGTCAGCGCCCATCCGGATCATCCTGTCACCTTTTGGGGTTCCAACCAGATCATGGATTGCATCCTCTACCTCTCCCGCCATTTGATCACAGGATTTGAGGAATTCCATACCAGCACCAGTGTATTCTTACGCTGTATTTATGT
>JBAXTR010000113.1:0-6823 GCA_037130095.1 Methanomicrobiales archaeon | reverse complement strand
TCCACATGGTCCTGATGCAGATCATGGAACCTGATGCAAGGGAACGTTTGAATACTATCAAAATCACCAAACCCGACTTTGCAAAGGCAGTCGAGCAGCAGCTTGTCCTCCTCGCCCAGAGTGGCCGCTTAAAATCGAAGATCACCGATCAACAGCTGAAGGAACTCCTCCTCCAGCTTACTCCGAAGAAAAAGGAGTTCAAGATCTCACGGAAAGGATGAACGCAGCGGTGCTCTTTTCCGGTGGAAAAGATAGCGCACTTGCGGCAATCCTTCTCTCCCGGGACTATGAAGTTGAACTCATCACGTTCCTCTTCAGACCCGGGCAGGAGGCCGGGGAGGTAACTGCCGCGGCTGAAGCACTCGGGCTCCCTCACAGGACCCGGGAATTCGGCCCGGTCCTCCTCTCGCGCGCTGCGGATATGGTCATCGCCTGCGGTTTCCCGAATGATGCAATTAACATGGTGCACCTTTGTGCGGTAACCGCGCTTGCACAGGAGTACCAGGTTGTTGCTGATGGCACGAGATTTAATGACCGTGTACCAAAGCTTCCCAGGTCAGAAGTACAGCGACTCTGGAACCGGTACGGGTGCTCGTATGTCAGGCCCCTGCTCGGTTACCCGAAAGCAGAGGTGGACCGGCTTGTCGCCAGGTTCCTGGTTGTGTCCCATGGAGAGACGGGGAACATCGGGAACGGGGACTATGAACGGGAGATCCGGGCGGAAGTAAGGGCAAAGGGCCATGACCTGGGAACATTATTCCCAGGTCATCATGAGCAATCCCTTGTTATAAGAAAAAGATAAAATGGTGAATGAGTATGAGCAAATTATCAAAAGGTCGTAAGATCCGGCTGGCAAAGGCGTGCGATCAGAATCGCCGCGTTCCCCAGTGGGTGATGATCAGGACAAAGCGAAACGTGGTGTCACACCCGAAACGCCGGAACTGGAGAAGAAGTACATTAAAGGTGTAGTAACATGGCAGACAAGATGCTGGAACATATCTATATCATCCCTCTCCGTGATGTGAAGCGCTCACCACGGTGGAAGCGGGCAAATACCGCGATCAAGGACATCCGGTCCTACCTCGTAAAGCATATGAAGAGCGAGGATGTAAAACTCGATAAAAGTATCAATGAGCATGTCTGGTCAAGGGGCAGCGAGAAACCCCCGGCAAAGATCCGTGTCCGCGCAATGAAGTTCGAAGACGGACAGGTCCAGGCAGAGTTCGCTGGTGAGTAGGATGGAACGGACGGTCTCGTTTGGTGGCGACCCCAATATCGGGGTTTTCATGAGGGTATTTGATGATGTAGCAGTGATACCTCCCGAGACCCCCGAAGAATTAAGGGCCCGGATTAAATCGGCCCTGTCAGTGGACCTGCTTGAGACCACGATCCAGGGGAGCCCGATTATCGGTTCGCTTCTGGCTGGGAACAGCCGCGCTTTTATTGTCAGCGGGCTCGTGACCGATGAAGAATGCGAAAGGCTTGCAAAGTATCGGGATGTTGTCACGCTGAAGCACACCATGAATGCGGCCGGTAACGTGGTCCTCGCAAATGATTCATTTGCCGCGGTTCACCCCGATATGCCTTCTGACCTCGTAAAAGAGATTGGAGCGGCCCTCGAAGTCCCTGTGATAAAAATCACGTTTGGTGGGATCAAAACAGTAGGGATGGCTGCAGTCGCGACCAACAAGGGTATCATTGTACACCCGAGAAGTACAAGGGCTGAGATCCAGCGCCTCGAGGACGCAGTAGATATCCCCGTCGGTACTGGTTCAATCAACATGGGCGCCGGGCTCGTAGGTACCGGTCTCCTTGTTAACACGCATGGATACCTTGCCGGGAACGCGACAAGCGGTTTCGAACTTGGGAGAATTGAAGACGTATTTGGATTTCTGGAGTAAATTATGGAGAAAAATTCGTTTGAGGTGAAAGGCACCTTTAAAATCGGCGACGACTGGAAGCCGTACACAAAAGTAATTGAAGCACCGAACGAGGCACAGGCCCGGGAACACACTCTCGCCGTATTTGGAAGCAAACACCGCCTGAAAAGAAGATATATCAAAATCGATTCTGTCAGCACGGTACGTGGTGAATAACGTGGAGCCCGTCGACCCGCGCGAAATACAGGCATTACAGCGCTACCTACAGGAGTACGGCCAGCAGGTGGAAATCTACTCCCAGCAGCTCCAGCTGATCGATGAAGGCAGGATGGAAGCAATAGCCGCAATCGAGACACTCAAATCAGTTGGTGCATCTGTTGAGGAGGAAGTAGTCCTGCTCCAGCTTGGTGGTGGCGCCAGTGTAAGGGCAAAGATTGTAGAGCCACAAAAAGTGCTCCTCAATATCGGGTCTGACGTAGTTGTAGAACGCAATAATCCTGAAGCTGTTGAGTATCTCCAGGACCGGATTACCGAAATGGAAGCTTCGGGTAAGAAAGTTGCAGAGACAATCGACCGGATCAGGACACAGATGAACGAGATCGCACGCCGCATCGAAGCCGGTTACCAGCAGGCACAGGCTGCGGCACCCCAGTACGGGCAGGGTTGATATCGCCGGGGGCCCGGGAATATGTTTGAAAAACTGAAATCCCGGTTGAAAGAAGTCAGAAACAAGCTGGACAACGGGATTAACGAAGCTGAAATCCGGGAGGGACAAACTGCCGATGTACCTGCAGCAGAAAAAAGTCCTGCAGGTGGCGCCGGGATTGTTGACCGGGTAAAAGTCCTTATTGTCGACCGGGAACTGGTCATCAGCGAGTCCGATATCAGTGAAGCGCTTTCTGAACTTGAACTTGTCCTTCTTGAAAACGATGTTGCATTTCCTGTGACCGAGGAAATTATTGCAAATTTAAAGAAAGAACTGGTCGGGAAACGCCGTAAGATCGGTGAACCTGTTGATGCTGTTGTCCTTTCTGCCCTGAAAAAGGCACTGGGAGATGTACTCGGCGAAGGGTTTGATATTATCAATTATATCAACACGCATGAGCACCCCGTGAAGATATTATTCACTGGTGTTAACGGGACCGGAAAGACCACAACGGTCGCTAAAATCGGATATTTTCTTAAAAAGAATGGCTTTTCGGTTGTAATCGGGGCAGGTGACACTTTCCGTGCAGGGGCTATCGAGCAGATCGATGTGCATGCCCAGCGGATCGGGATAAAAATAATCCAGCACCAGCAGGGAGGAGATCCGTCAGCTGTCCTGTTTGACACGGTCCAGTATGCTGTGGCCCATAAAGTCGATGTTGTCCTCGCGGATACCGCAGGCCGTTTTCATAACCGTGCGAACCTGATGAACCAGCTGGAAAAGATCAGGCGGGTAATGAAACCGGATCTTATTGTGTATGTTGATGAGGCAGTTGCCGGGAATGATGCCGTCATTCGTGCCGATGAATTTGAAAAGACGGTCGGTGCAGATGCCGTGGTCCTGACCAAGGCAGACATGGACCCCCGGGGTGGGGCAGCAATTTCGATTGCCCATACGATTGGTAAGCCCCTGATGTTTCTTGGCACCGGTCAGGGATATGACGATATTTCCCCATTCTCTCCCGATAAGGTACTAGATGAACTCTTCGGGGATGTGGCCTGATGCTTGACAAACTTGGATCTTCCCTGAAGGACGCTCTGAAAAAACTCGCCGGTAAAACGGTTATCGACCGCGCGGCTGTCGAAGAGCTTGTCAAAGACCTCCAGCGGGCGCTCCTCCAGTCAGATGTCAATGTGAAGCTGGTCATGGGCCTCTCGAACGCGATAAAGAAGAGGTCGCTCGAAGAGGAACTCCCGAAAGGGGTCAATGTCAGGGAGCACGTGCTCCGGATCGTCTACCAGGAACTTGTCAACCTTATGGGGGACGGCGGAGAGGTAAAACTTGGTGCCCAGACTATTCTCATGGCTGGTCTGCAGGGGAGCGGTAAAACAACTACCACTGCGAAACTTGCGCGTTACTTCCAGCGGAAAGGACTTCGTGTCGGCGTTATTTGTGCTGATACATTCCGTCCGGGGGCCTACGAACAGATCTCAACCCTTTGTTCCAAAATTAATATCCCGTGCTTTGGGGACCCGAAAGAAAAAGATGCGTTGAAGATTGTCCGGGAAGGTCTTCCTTCAATGTCGGGACTCGAGGTCGTCATCATCGATACCCAGGGCAGGCATGCGCTAGAAAATGACCTGATCCAGGAGATCATCGATATCAATGCGATCTCAAAAGCGACCCACCGCTGGCTTGTGATCGATGCGGCACTCGGGCAGCAGGCGAGCGAGCAGGCGCGCCGCTTCCATGAAGCGATCGCCATCGATGGTGTGATCATCACCAAGATGGACGGGACTGCAAAAGGTGGCGGGGCCCTTTCGGCTGTTTCCGAGACAAAGAGCGGGATTGTCTTCATCGGCAGTGGTGAAACGATTGATGACCTTGAACGGTTTGACCCTGACGGTTTCATATCCAGGCTCCTCGGAATGGGTGATTTAAAGGCCCTCGTGGAGAGGGCCGAAGAGACGATGGCATCGAGCGATATCGATGTCAATGCGATGATGCGTGGGAAATTCACCCTCCGCGACATGTACAAACAGCTGGAATCACTCAATAAAATGGGGCCGCTCAAGCAGATCATGAGTATGCTGCCGCTCGGGAACATGAAGGTCCCTGAAGGGGTCTACGATGTTACGAGTACCAAGATGAACCGTTACCGGATTATTATGGACTCAATGACCGGAGCCGAGCTTGATGACCCTACGTTGATTAGCTCCTCGAGGATCCAGCGGGTCGCGCTCGGTGCCGGTGCCGCGCCTGAAGAAGTACGCGAGTTACTAAAGTATTACAAAATGATGAAACGTGCGCTTAAGGGAGTCCGTGGTGGAGGCGGTAAATTCGATATGCAGCGCATGATGAAGCGTTTTAATGGATAACCAATGACTATTTTTGCCATCATCGGCCACCTCGCTGCTACCACGGGAGGCTTTAACCTCAATGATATGCCGGGTGGCGCCGGCCGGATGGACGTACTCTGCCGCTCGGTGAATGCCTCTCTGTTTCTCTCCCATGACCTCCGGAGGGATGTCACAGTATTCCTCGTGCTCCTCGGAGGTACGGACGCACCAAAGACTATCATGTTCTCCGGTGAAAAAGTCAGGTCTTTGAACCCGGATGAACGGAGTGCCGGTGCCCTGATAAAAAAAGCACTTGAACTCCCCGTTGGAGATGAGTTCCGCGAATCAACGAGAGGGGTCTATATTCGGCGTGGAGGGCTTTCGCGTCTCCTTGAGGAACATCCATTTGCCGTCCTTGACGAGGGCGGGGAAGATATATCAACTATAACAGGAATTCCTGAAGCATTTCTCCTGTCTGACCACCTCAATTTCACACCCGAAGAGTTGGAACTGATTAAAAATTGCAGGAAATATTCAGTCGGCCCGAAAATTCTCCATGCAGATCATACCATTACCGTGCTGTTGAATGTTCTTGACCGCCGGAATTCAGGATCGTGAATGCCGGAAATTGTTCGGATAATGGCTTTTTATTAATGCTCTACAATACATTTCACAGATTTTAGGAAACCTCACATTTCTTCATGCTCCCCGCGGGGTTCTGCCCGGCAGCTTAGGCTGCCCAGGTCGGGATAGCGACTTTTCTGCAATATCGCTGTTTTTAAAAAGGACCTACCTTGAATTACCATCCCGGAGACTGCCTTTTGTTTGTTGTCTGAAAACCCGTTACGATATGCCTTTTCTGACCAGTAGTATGTTTCAGAATTGCCAGGCTCCATCCACTTATTACAACAGACGTCAATTTAGAATAGCGAAAAGATAAGGATCATCAATAGTCCTGAAATCACGCCATATTGCCGCTTGCTGGAGATACCTGGAAATGAAGGAACAAGAAAATGGGGATAAGTGTTGTAACGTTCTATCCCCGGGACCAGAATTATTAGAGAAAACCGGGGAAATCCTCGGGTATGGGGAGATCTGTAATAATTGTCTCGGCCGTTTTTTCGGGAAACGATCTTTTGGGATCACGAACGAAGCCCGCGGCCGTGGACTTCGGGTTTCCCGGGCCCTTCATATGAATGTCCCATATACTGAACAGGCAGGCAGCTGCTGGATCTGTAATAATGAGTTTAAGCGTACGAGTGAGTGGGCTGCGCGGGCTGTGGAGGCTGTTTCAGGTATTGAATTTTCCACCTTCCTTGTCGGTACACGGGTCCCGCCACTCATAGCAGAGAGCGAGGAGATGGTCTGGAGCGATCTCTCCCTGGTAGATCCCGAACCCCTGAAATCGGAGATGAACCGGGAAGTTGGAAAACTGATCGGGCAACTCACCGGGAAAAAAGCGGACCTTATCCACCCGGATATCGTTTTCATCCTCGATCTATCAGGTGGTATCGTCGAGCTCAAAGTCCACCCAGTATTCGTAGCAGGACGTTATATGAAATACGAGCGGGGGATCCCCCAGACCCACTGGGACTGCCGGGAATGCCGTGGGGCTGGGTGTGAGAAATGTGACTTCACGGGTAAACAGTACCAGGACTCCGTGGAGGAACTAATCGGGAGACCCGCGGCTGAGGCCCTCGGTGGTTCCTGGGCAGTCCTGCATGGGTCCGGGAGAGAAGATATCGACGCTCGGATGATTGGCACCGGAAGGCCGTTTGTCCTTGAGATCGAATGCCCAAAAAAGAGGTTGATGGATATTGCAGCCCTTGAATCCCTCATCAACGAATCAGCACAAGGGAGGGTTTCTGTAACCTTGTCACGCTGGTGCGGGCGGGACGACGTGGAAACCATTAAATCGAACAAAGCGCATAAAAAATACAGGATCCTGGTCGAGGTAG
>JBAXTR010000112.1:0-6825 GCA_037130095.1 Methanomicrobiales archaeon | reverse complement strand
CTCCTACACCGTTCAAGCCGATAATCTTGTGGGTGGAAAAAATTTTAAAAAAATGGGTATCTCCTGGATGTATTATCCCTGATCCCGCTGTCTTCAGGCCGGAACTCCACCGGCCATACGCCGTTTTACTTCTTCCTTGTCACGGTAATACATCCTGATGAGGTCGATAACTTCCTGGTAGTCGCGGATACCGTTCCGCTGCATCCAGAGAAGGAACTCGGTCCTGCGTTGCAGCTCGTCATAGAGCAGGTCTTTATTTATCCCGTAGGTATCACGGATCTTATCGAAAAGGAACGACCTCCCCTGGTACCTGAATACATCGATATCCGGGACCCACTTGTAGACGGTGTTGGTGATCAGGTCCCCCTGCTCACGGTCGAGTTCGAGGATCTCCACGATGTTGGCAATCCTTCTCATGCTCCGCTCGCCTTTCTTGATGTGCATGGGAAAGACCACGGCATCGAGGTTTGACAGGAGGCTCCTCGGGACGTTCATAGGGTTTGACTCGACACGGGCGAGCAGTTCATTCATCGAACCGGCGTGGATGGTGCCGAGTGCGGCATGACCTACAGCGATCGCCTGGAAGAGGGTAAACGCCTCTTCACCACGGACCTCACCGACGATGATGAACTCCGGGCGCTGACGAAGTGCCGCCGTAAGGAGGTCGTAGAGGAGGATATCCCCCGGGGCTTTCCTGGACGACCCTGATATCCCGGATGCCGAACTGGTGGCCTCGGCTGCACCAAACCCTGTCCTCGTCACCGACTGGATCCAGTTCGGGTGCATCAGGTTCAGCTCGGCAGTATCTTCGATCGAGACGATCTTGTACTCGTCGGGGATGAAACTGCAGAGCACGTTTAAGAACGTGGTCTTCCCGGTCGCGGTCCCCCCGGAGACCAGAATAGACCGCTTGTACTCCATAAGGATCCACAGGTACGCGAGTTGTTGTGCGTCGACGGTGCTGTAATCCATCAGCTCGATTGGCGAGATCGGGTTTGAACGGAACTTACGGATAGTGAAGGTTGACCCCTTCTTCGTGACTTCTCCGCCCAGGGTGATGTTTGCACGGCTGCCGTCCGGCAGTGTCACGTCCCTGATGGGCTGGAGGAGCGAGATATGCCTGCCGCTGATCTGGGCAAGTTTCAGGACAAAATTGTTCAGTTCCACTTCCGGGAAGGTGACGTTGGTCTTGATGGAGCCGTAGATACGGTGCTGGACATAAATAAGCATGTTCGAGCCGTTGCAGGAGATGTCCTCTATGTACTTGTCCTTCATGAGGGTGTCAATCCGGCCGTACCCGATGTACTGTTTCCGTAAGTGGAAGAACATCCGCTGCTGTTCGTCCCCGCTGACACGGAGGTTGAAGATGCTGATAATCTGGTCGAATTTTTCTTTTAAGTAAATCTCCCGCTGCCCGCCCTCGATAAGGTCCATGTTGGTGCTGATCATCTTGTCAAAGGCACGTTCGATGATGGTGAGGGCTTCCTGTTCTTCCTGGCCGAGGGCCGGTTCCATCACCTTGTACAGGAGTTCGCCTTCCGTTTTGTCAAACACAATATGGACATACTGGAACGGCTCCTCGACATCGTAGGTAATATCGACATCTTTTAATGCTCCATCAAGCGACGGGGCGGAGAGCTTGCCGAGGTTGAACTCCGGGGCCGGGGTCTTCTGGCTGAGTACCGGGATTTTCTTTTTGAATACAGAAAACAATCCTGATAGTTTTCCTGCGGGTTTAACGGAAGTTTCGGTTGCAACTGCCGGGGATGCGGTAATGGCAGGAGTAACCGTACCCGGTGCCTGCACGGTGGTTATCGTACTTTCCGGGGTTACGATTGGTTTCCCGGTAGCGGGATCGAATTGCGGTTTGCCTGAAGGGGTTTTAACCTTTTTCTGGGCAATCGAAGATTGTGATGCTACCTGTGGGGGAGTTGCAGGTGTTTGAGGACTATCCGGGCTGGTTATTGCTGTATTACTCTGATTCTCATTCTTCCCCTGTTTTTTCCTGAATAATCCTGTTATTCCTTTCCTGTCGGGTGGTTCGTTCACCGCTGCAGATGATGCAGGATTTATTTGTACTGCCTGTACCTGGCCCACGTTTGAAGGAGAGGATATGGTGGATTCCAGAGGATTCCCCGTTTTTGTAGCAATTCCTCCAACCGGGCCGGACTGACTTGTAACATGGGTCTCTTCGATGGGTTTTCCGGTAACCGGATCAAATTTCGGCGATGGCTTTTTTGCATGGTTGGGTGCCGGCCGTTTTTTCGGGAGCCTGATCCCTTTCTTTGGGACTGGTGCCTCGTCTCCGGAATTATCCAGGTTAGTTGGATTCTCTCCCTGATCTTCTGACCGGAGATCCTCTGCATTTGGCAGCCGGTCTGTGACCGGGGTTACAGGAACATCGCCCGGGGGCATCGATAAATCCGGAGCGTTGCTGCTCCATGTTGCTGCTGTAACCAGATCCAGTTCATGGGCAGTGTTTTTTTCAGGGAATTCCGGTTGTGTCGCCGGGAGATCGGCAGCAGTTCCAGGGAATGCTTGATCATCTCTATTACCGGACTTATCAAGGGATTCCGTAAATCCGGGCTCAACTGGTAGTACAACACTGGCTTTTTTACTTTTTGAAAGTAGTTTCCGCACTTTCCGAACCGGTTCACCAGGTACGTCCTGAACCCCTGGCGCTGGACCTTGTTTTGGTATGGCCGGGGTTGGGTTCGTCTTCTTCGAACCGTTGCCATTTGATGGGTTGCCATTTGCCGGTGTCAGCAGGTCATCGAGCCAGCCCGGACTGCCTACCGTGTTTTTCTGTGATTTCACAGTGGCAGCTCCTCCACCCTGCTCATCACTGCTCTGCAGATCCCTGTGTGATTGTCCTGTGTGTGAGTGCTGGTCTGTCATGGATATCGTTCCGGCCGTTGTGAATCGTGGGTCAGGGGCATGAATTCTCCTCGCGGTTCTTCTGGATCAGCCGCCACCGTTCCTTATCCGGGATTGAAGCGTCCCTTTCCGGAAGGATTGCCGGGCGTTCTTCAAACATGGCGAATTCTTCGGATGGTTGTGAGTACCGTAAGAAAACCTGGGTGTTCTGATCGGAGTTTTCGGTTGTTGTCGGTTCGATATTCGACTGCACCGGATCACTGAATTCGAGAATGTCTGTCTGGAAATACGGGGTTTCGTCAAGAAGATCGTCGATTGCGGTTGCAATACTACTGGAGTTTGTCATAGCTTGTAGTCCCTCTACATTTTTCCCGGGAATGTGGATTCGATCGGGAATGCGAGGTGGTTCTTTTACTGTGCTGGTAGTTACTGGTATAGGTTGGGTGAGGGCAAGGCGCCAGTCTGCCTTGGATTTTGGGTATTGGTTGGAATTAATCGCATTAGGCGGATTTTTTTTTGGAAAACTATTTGGAACAGTCGTGGACGGAATTTCTTTTAAGGTTGGTTTCAAGTTAAAAACACGTAATTTTTTCATTAGATTAGAACCAAACACGCCCCACATTATAGCTTTTGCGGTCAGATTAATCAGGAGTACGGCAACAATCAATATAAAAGCTGCTGCAAACCCATTTGCCTCCGGGACAATATTTGAATGAGCATATGCGTTGTAGACAGAAATCGATAATGTCCCCACAACCTCCTGAAATGGTAAGATTTGTATTCCAAATAGCATTTTTTGGTTATTCTTAATGGTGATCTCAGGAATAAATTGAGAATATCCCGCAGTTAATATTACAACTGCGGATTCTTCAGCAGCCCGTCCTAGTCCGAGGATCATTCCTGTAAGGATACCTGTTAATGCAGAGGGGATGGTTATTCCACGAATAGTCTGCCATTTTGTAGCTCCGAGTGCATAACTTCCCTCTTCAAGATAATAATCAACCGTATTAATTGCTTCTTCGGTTGCCCTTTCGATTACAGGGATAATAAGAATCGCTAGCGCAATTGCTCCGGAAATGAGAGAGAAACCCCCAGTTATTGTTTTAAAATAAATTACAATGATTAATAGGCCGAATATTCCAAGCACAATTGATGGAGTGCCAGATAACACTTCTAATAGAAATCTGAAAAATCTCGTTATTTTATTATCTGATGCAAATCGTGAAAGGTATATTGCTGTGGTGACCGCAAATGGAGCAGCAATTAATGTAGCGAACACTGAGAGATATATGGTCCCAATGATTGCATTTCCAATAGCACTTCCTATACCCCCCGCGACCCCTTCTGCGGTAAGATAATATGGCAGGGAGATTGCCGGAATTGCCTTTAATATAATAAATCCAATAATGAAGAAAAGTAGTATCGCTGAAAAAGTCGCTGCGCTTAGGCTGATGATCCTGAATAATATCTCTTCATTCCTTCGACTGATTATTTTCATTTTAATTTCTTCCTACTTTTATAAAATATACCTCTTGCAATAGCGACAAACGAAAATTCCATTAAGAATAAAATAGCAGCTACAGCAAATAATGCTGATCTGGGTTCGTCCATTGTGACATAATATCCCGCATCACCGAGGATTTTGGCAGTTAATATACCAGCACTATCAAATATGGAACGAGGGAACTGGGCTGTATTCCCAATAAGCATTACAATTGCCATTGTCTCTCCCATAGCTCGCATCATTCCTAGAATAACTGCGGTAAGTATGCCTGCTTTTGCTGCAGGAATGACAACCTTCTTAGAAGTTTCCCATTTGGTTGCACCAAGCGCAAGGGAAGCTTCGCGATATTCATTTGGAACGGATCGCATTGCTTCGAGCGACAAAACGGTAATTGTAGGCAGAACCATTATAGTGAGTATTACAGAAGCCAGGAAAATCCCTGTGCCATCGGCAGAAGTGTAATTCCTGAATATTGGGAGAAACCCAAATGTGTTACTGATGGCGGGGATGACATACAGACCAAACAGAGGTCCGAGGATAAATATACCAAATATTCCATACACGACGGATGGTATTCCTACAAGTAGCTCGATCAATAAACGAAATATCTTGCCCATCCTTTTTGGAGACCATTCAGCGAGGTAAATGGCCGTGAAAATACTCAAAGGACACGCAAAACACAGGGTAAGAAGGGTAGTTATGATAGTACCCACAATCCAGTAAAATACTCCATATTCCTGTGTGTCATAATTCCATACTGTACCAAAAATAAATCCAATAATGTCATGACTTAAAACAGGCCATGCAACTGCCAGAATAAAACCTACCATGAAGACAACGATTCCAGCAGTGAAAAGAGTTGGAATTAAGAATAAGATCCGTGTAGGATCTTTTAAACACGATGAAAAAAAAGATTGAGTCATTGATTAAGGTTAGATCATAACTTCACTGGTGTGAGTCATCCCTGCAGCGTTGAAGGCTGTCTTTGCATTGGGTGACTGGACAAACTGTATGAAGTTACCAACGACTGGGTTTGGCTGGCCGTTCGTGAGGAGGTTCAGGTTACGGGTAAGGTTTAATGGGTATGCTGTAGTGTTCGTTCCCTTCTCAACTGCATGGATGTCGTCGAATTTTGAAAGGTCCGCTGGGAAACCGGTGATTGGTAATGCTGTCACTGCCTTTGTGGTGTCGGTGAAGACATATTCGAAATCGGTGAATCCGAGAGCATGGTCATCACCCTTTATTTTGGTGATCATATCGGAATTGCCGTCTGCACCCTTAATAGGTGAGCTGACATTGTAGATGTTGGTAATGCCGAATGCCTTTCCAAAGGTGTCTGCAGTTCCTGACTTGTCAATCCTTGTATAGAGAGTCGTGACAGAAGAACCCAGTACAGTAAGGTCAGCGTGGTTGTATGCTTTTTCAATAGCGTCGAATGTAATTGTTGGATATGATGCACCAGTTTTCATAATAACAACAACTGCGCCCTTACCAACGGTGTACTGTTTAATTTCAGGGTATGACTTCTTGGTTGCATCTGACATGTCTTCGGAGTACATTCCAACATCTACGATATTGTTATAAACGCCTGAGAGACCTGCTCCTGATCCGCCACCCTGTACGTTAACCTTGATACCGTCATGGGCTTTCATATATTCGCCAGCAACTACCTGCACTACTGGCTGCATAGTGGTAGATCCAGCAACGAGGAGTGTATTTGATGATGCGTCTGCTGCGTCCCCAGCGTTTGTCTTCTTCGATACATCTGATGAGAAGGTACCCATAATGGTACCGACTGCGACTGCACCTACGACTGCCACGACGATAAGAACGAGGGTGGCGACGATGGGTGAGACTGCAGCCTCATTGTCGATTTTGTAATACATTGACGTTTTCTTCATTTGGTATTTCACCTTTTTTTTGAACGTAGAGGAGGAAATTGTTGCAATTGTTACAATTGTTGTTGAGTTGGAGAGATTCCAAAAATTATTAGGGTTGTATTGAGTTGCTAATGGATTCTTTTCAATTTGGAATTGCTGCTCTGTTCGTCTGTCTGTTCCTGTGGTGATGTTCAGGGCGAAACCCCCCAGGGTTGTCTCCTTCATTTCACCACTATGAGAATCAGCTCAGAAGTATATAGAATTAACGAATTAGATATAGATTTATACCGATTACTATATTATTGGCCTATAAAATATATATTTTATAGATTCCGGAAACCAAGGGAAAAGATTCCTTATGGCGGATGGAAATAGGGATAATTGAAGATATGCCTGATTATGGCGCCGGAATAACCGCTTCAGAATATGGAGGACTGGTGAGGGGCCGGCATGCGACCGGGACGGTGAGGACCGGGATCCCGGGTGTGTCATTCTGCCGGTGACGACTTGAGCCCCTTGATTATTACGTATTATCTGGTAACATATATTTGTATCGAATTGTAT